>JAAZOO010000425.1 GCA_012797715.1 Geobacteraceae bacterium
AAGGACGGAGCTCGCCACCTTCATGAAAGAGGTCAGGGAAAATTTTATGGCTGCTGGAAAACCGAAGCCCACGTGGTTTGGCAGGATAGTGAAAATCCTGCTCGGGTAATCGGCATTCGTTTTCTCATTCGGTTTTCTTGACGCCCTGTGAAAGCACGCAAGAGCAGAAGGGTGGTGGATCATGTTTTTGCACAAGCGATTCCGTACGTTCGTTGACACGGTACGCGGTCGGGGAATACCGCTTCGCATCCGCCTTTGGGACAATTCCGTCATTGATTTCGCGGAAGACCCGCACGTGACGATTACTATTCTTTCTGTTTCAGCAATACGGCATTTTCTCAACCCCACTCTTGCCACTCTCGGTTATGCATACGTGGAAGGGGAAATCGATGTGGAAGGCCGGGTGGCGGACATCGTGGAAGTGGCGGCCAGGCTTGCCGCCGATGGGTCGGAGCGGGGAAAAGTGCTGCGCCGTTGTCCGCGTCCGGCCCGGCACGGCAGGAAAATGGACAAGGCGGCAATCGCCTACCATTATGATGTCTCGAACGAGTTCTACAGCCACTGGCTTGACCCCGGAATGGTTTACTCCTGTGCGTACTTCCGGAGCAATGGAGATGCATTGGAGGCGGCTCAGGAGCAGAAGCTGGATTATATCCTGCGCAAGCTCCGCGTGCGTCCCGGTGACAGATTGCTCGACATCGGCTGCGGATGGGGTGCCCTGATCATGCGTGCGGCTGAAAAATTCGGGGCGAAGGCGACCGGTATCACTCTGTCGCGCAACCAGTATGAGTTGGCGCGGGAAAGGATAGCGGAAGCCGGGCTTGCGGACCGCTGCGAGGTGCGCATGGAGGATTACCGGGACGTGAGCGGCAGGTTCGAACGCATTGCCAGTGTCGGCATGTTCGAACACGTGGGGCTCCGGAACCTGCGAAGCTATTTCGGCAAGATACGGGAATTGCTCACGGATGACGGCCTGGCGCTGAACCACGGCATCACATCCACCGACCCGGATTCCGGAGAGTCGCCATTCGGCGGCGGCGAGTTCATAGGGCGCTACGTCTTCCCGCATGGAGAACTGCCGCATATCGGCCTGACGCTGAAAGAGATGTGCGCGGCCGGGCTCGAGCCCGTGGACGTGGAAAATTTGCGCCGACACTATGCTCTTACCCTCGGCCATTGGGCGCAACGCTTCGAGGCGGCGGGAGAAAAGCTGCGGGAGATGGTCGGCGAAAAGCGCTGGCGCATCTGGCGGGTATACCTGGCGGGTTGCGCTCACGGTTTTGCCAGCCATTGGATTTCCGTCCACCAGGTCCTGGCGGTAAAAGAGGGGGCAGCGGTCCTGCCCCTTACGCGCGACTATATGTACGGTGTCTGATTAGAGGTCTTCACTGATGAACGTATTAAACTCCGAACTCTGCGTAACGGTACAATAAGCCGATGGAATTCGGTGTTACCAGCATTCCTGATTATTGAAAACTCAAAATTAAGCAAAAACAGACCTATGTCGGCATTAACAGGTTGGTTTTATTGGGCGTTTCTGTCAGCCATTTTTGCTGCGCTGACAGCTGTCTTCGCCAAAATCGGCATCCAGGGGGTAGATTCAGACCTGGCGACCTTGATCCGTACGGTGATCATCATTGTTGTGCTGTCGGCATTCGTTGCTTGCACGGGCAAATGGAGCAGCCCGTTCGAGCTTTCCGCCAAGACCTGGTTCTTTCTTGGCTTGTCCGGCCTGTCCACCGGCGCTTCCTGGGTATGCTACTTCCGAGCGCTCAAGATTGGCGATGCATCGAAGGTCGCGCCGGTAGACAAGCTCAGCCTCGTTCTGGTGGCAGTATTCGCTTTTGCCTTTCTGGGCGAGCGGCCGTCGCCTCGTGAGTGGGCGGGCATTGTGATGGTCGCCGCCGGCGTTTTCCTGCTTGCCTTGAAACGGTGAATTATCAACGGGATACTGTTCTCACGGACAACCCGTATTTACTTCGAGGGATTTCTTTGCATACCCGTCATCCATGAAAACCACGCAGCCAAATGTACGGCAACTCCTTGACATTGTCTGGCCCACGGACTAGTCTGATGGTACACAATAGGTTTCGGCGATGGGGTTCGCCGTTAACCGCTTCGTTGCCGAAGCTGATGACTCCTGCTTTCGAACGAGAAGGCAGGAGTCTTTTTGTATACGGAAAAATATCATGATGAAGCCGGATTTTTCCCGCATATCCCTGTATCCGCAAACGGCAAGGCTGGACGCCTGCATCGAGCGCCTGCTTTCCCTGGAGTGCGTCGATGACGATGCCTGCCGGAGATTGCGGGAAAAGCTCGTGGCCAACACCTTCAACATACTTGTCGTCGGCCAGTTCAACAGGGGGAAGACCACCCTCATCAATGCCATCATGGGCGCCGAGCTGCTGCCGGTCGGCATTCTGCCGCTCACCTCCGTCGTCACCGTCCTTTCCTATGGAGAGCGCCCTTCCATCACGGTCTTTTTCCAAGACGGAAGCAGCGTCGAAGCCTCGCCTGAACAGCTCTCCGGGTATGTCACGGAGCGGGAAAACCCTCACAACGAGAAGGGGGTCAGGGAAGTCAGCGTCTACTTTCCGTCTCCCTGGCTGAAGGACGGCGTACGGATCGTCGACACGCCCGGCATCGGGTCGGTCTTCAGCCACAACACCGATGTCGCGTACCGGTATCTGCCCAACGCGGACGCGGTGCTGTTTCTCCTGTCCGCCGATCAGCCGGTCAGCAGGGCCGAATGCGATTTCCTGAGGGACGTGCGCGAGCATGCCGCGAAGATATTCTTTCTTCTCAATAAATCCGACTACCTGAAGGAAGACGAGTTGCGGGATGCCGAAACCTTCGCACGAGCGACTCTTGCCGAGGCCCTTGGTTCGGAGCCGTTCATCGTCGCTGTCTCCGCCCGTCTGGCCCTGGAAGGGAAGCTGGCCGGCTCCCAGGAACTGCTGAAGAAGAGTCGATTATCGCATTTTTTCGCTGTCCTCGAAAAATTTCTCATGGAGGAGAAGGGTCAGGTTCTCGTCGACTCGGTGGCAGGAAACCTCAGGAGGCTCATTTCCCGGGCCAAGCTGGAACTGGAGATGGAGCGGAAATCCCTCCACGCCCCCCTGGCCGAACTGGAGGAAAAACTACGCTCGTTCGAGCTGAAAAAGCGGGAAGTCGAGGCCGCCAGGGAGGAGTATGCCGTGCTGCTCGCGGCCGAAGCGAAGAAGCTCCTGCAAAGGCTGGAGAACGAGCTGGAGAAATTCAAGGAAGGACTGCAGGGAAATGTCAGGGTCGAAGCGGAGGAGACCTTTCGTGCCCATGAAGGGCTGCCCGCCGGAAGGTTGAACGCGCTCCTGGAAAGCTCCGTCGTCGAGGCTGTCAGGACGGCGTTCGACAACTGGCGGGCCGCGGCTGGCGAGCGGCTGTCGGAGGCCTTTGCTTCGCTGTGCGCCAGGTATGCCGAACGGATCGACGAGACGGCCGATGAATTGCTCCGCTATTCCGCGGGGCTGTTCGACATTTCCTTCACCCCGGTCAAGGCAGGGGCGCTCGTGTCCGCCGGGCAGGTCTTCTATTACAAGTTCTGGAGCGAGCCGCCGGGGCTGAAGCTCATCACGTCGTCTCTCATCCTCGCCCTGCCGAAATTCATCGGCGCCAGGCTGATCCTCCGCAATACCCTGCGCTATGCCGCCGAATGCGTTGAAATGCAGTCCGGGCGGTTGCGCCACGACTTTGCCGTGAGGTTTGACAGTGGCCTCCGCGAATTTTCGCGGGAGATGACGGAGAAGCTGGAAGCCACGGCGGCGGGCATCGATGCCGCAATCTCGAAGGGGATGGAACGGAGGCGGCGCGGCGACAGGGAAGTGGAAGCGCTGGACCGGCTGATTCGAGAAAAGCTGGGGACACTGGTTGCGCTGGACGGAGAGCTTGCCGGGATAAGTCCGGAAGGTCCGCTGCGGGTTCCTTTTATGCCGGCGCCTTGACCTTTGCCGGCGGAGCATTATTGTTTCTCCTGATGGGAAGGGCATCATCGAGAGGTGAGAATACTTGAACAAAGAGACTGAAGACGCGAAACTGTTGAATCCCCTTCAGCGAAACAGCCTGTCGACGACCTTCAGCGTCCTCGAAGAGATGCTGTGCGCAATCGAACAGGAACTAATGCTCGGTTATTGCCAGGGGGTCATGTTCCAGGTCACGGATGACATCCCGAACAAGGAAGAGATACTGAAAAGAATCTCGGTCGGGCGGATGCGGATAGACGCCTTGAAGAAGCAGTTTTCGCTGGAGAAGAGGGTCAAGGAGGCAAGTAGGGAGTGTCTGGGGAAGCTCTCCTACGGCTGGGAGATCCTCGAGGGGGCGAAGGCGAAATATCTCAAGGGGTACGGCGCGGTGGCGGAAGGCCTTGCGGAAGTTCTCGACCCCCGGATTGACGAAGTCATCACCATCGTGGATGGAATTCGCGACATCATTAACGGTTGCGGCAGCGAGGATGGAGGTGAGCGGCATGATTAAACTCGATGTTCCCGGCTTCGAATCGCAACGGCAACAACGATCGGCTGATGCTCAAGGCTGCCCGGCTCGGCATTGCGGTCTGCGAGGGAGAGGGGTGCGCCGTCGCCGCCCTGATGAACGCCGACATTCAGGCCAGGAGCATCGGCGAAGCCTTGGGGCTTCTCCTCAATCCGAAGCGGCTGAAGGCCACCTTGCGCGCGTGAAGGTGATAAATTTTCACCATGCTGTCGATGCAGGCGTGACGCTGAATATTGGACGCTTTGCTATTCTATGGTGAACCGCCTTGTTTTGCCTTATTCTCGATCAACGCGTGGAATGATGGTAATAATGCAGGGGGTGATTGGAGCATGTCAGAGCGTGAGAAGCTGCCCGATGACTACTGGACGAAGTATGCTGAGGAGACCGAGATGATCACCTGCCCGGCATGCGGAGCGATCAATCTCGCCGGGATTAATCAGGTTTGCTGGAAGTGCGGCAAAGAATTGAAGGGAAAAGATGAAGAAGATGCCGGCGATGAACACGGGGGCTCGAAATGGGGTTGGGGCTTTCACTGAGCCTTTCGTACGGCTACGGCG
>JAAZOO010000036.1 GCA_012797715.1 Geobacteraceae bacterium
CCGCCCCACGGAACCGGAAGCCGAGACTTTGACCGTCCATGTCACCTGCACCAATCGGGACATGCCGGCGCGCCTTCCCTTCGGAGATTCCGGGGGAGACTTTGAAATGGAGCTGGCAGCCCCCGTTTCCCGGATCTCCTGCCGCATCAAGCCGACGCCGACCAGGCGTCAGCCCCTGGGAGGAGCCCTCCAGTGGCGGTTCATTTCCCATCTCTCCCTCAATTACCTGTCCCTGGTGGAGGGGGGGGAAGATGCTCTGCGGGAGATTCTGAAGCTGTACGATTTTGAGAATTCTCCCGTAACCCGGCAACAGATAGACGGGATAGTCGGCCTCCGCACCCGGCACGTGACACGGAGAATCGGCCAGTCCTTCTGCCGGGGCATTGAGACATCCGTCACCTTTGATGAGGAAAAGTTCGTCGGTTCGGGGCTCTATCTGTTCGCGTGCATTCTGGAGCGCTTTCTGGGCCAGTATGTTTCGGTCAATTCCTTTTCCCGGATGATCGCCCTGACGCTCCAGAGGAAAGAGAGGTTGAAGGAGTGGCCGCCGAGAAACGGCAACCGGATTCTTTTATAGAGAAGCTCCTCTTCGACGAGTTTTACCGGGTTTCTTTCTTTCAGGCGGTGCAGCTCCTGGAGGCGGTGTCCGCCGGGAAGAAAGCCCTTGGGGAGGCCCTGTCGCCGGCCCATGAGGCGGTGCGCTTTTCGGCCACGCCCGGCCTGGCTTTTCCGGCAAGCGATATTTCGGACCTGAGGCGGGACGAGGCCGACGGCCCTGCACGGATGCAGGTCGCCTTTCTGGGGCTGATCGGTCCCTCGGGCGTCCTTCCCCACTGGTACACCGCGCTTGCCATGGAGCGGGCCGCGAACAAGGACCATGCCTTTGCCTCGTTTCTCGATCTCTTCCATCACCGCCTGATCTCCCTCCTCTACCTGGCGTGGAAGAAGACCTTTTTTGTCGCCCACTACCGCCCCGAGGCGGGTGATCGCTATTCACGGTATTTTCTGAGCCTCCTGGGCCTGGGTACGCCGGGGCTTGCCCCTAGGATCGGGTATCCGCTGGAATCGCTGGTGTTCTGCGGGGGGATACTTTCCCGGCAGGTCGCTTCCTCCGGCACCATTGAGGCGGTTGTGGAGTATTGCCTGGGAGTGCGGGCATCGGTTGTCCAGTTTCTTGAACGGACAATCGACATCGAACCGGAGGACAGGACCCGGGTCGGGATCGCCAACGCCGGGTTGGGGGTAGATGCGGTATGCGGTTCCCGGGTGCAGGAGTGCCGGACCGGATTCCGGGTCGACCTGGCGCCGGTGGGGTACGCCGATTTCATTAGGCTGCTGCCGTCCGGGGACCGGCTGAAGCCGCTGTTTTCCCTCGTGAGATACATGGTGGGCGCGGAATTTGAGTTCGAGATCCGGCCGCACCTGCGACGGGATGAGATCCCGCCCTGCCGGCTCGGCCTGGTGAGCGCGACAGCGCCGCGGCTGGGCTGGTCCACCTGGCTTGCGCCCCTGGAAGGAACACTGGAGAACGATCCGGGTGTGACCTTTGATGAGGCGACGATACCGGCTGGAACCCGTTGAACACCTTATTCGTTACGAAGGAGACACGAACATGATCCATCCCGACCTGAAGCTGCTCATCGGAAAGCTGAACCAGACCTGTCGCGGCGCCCTTGAGGCCGCTGCGGGGCTCTGCCTTTCCCACACACACTACGAGGTGGATGTGGAGCACTTCCTCATCAAGCTGCTGGAGGCGCAGAATACCGATCTCGGAAAGATATTGCGCTACTTCGAGATCGACGACGCACGGGTCTCTGCCGACCTCACCCGTGCTCTCGAGGGCTTCAAGACGGGGAACGCGCGGACTCCGGCCCTCTCTCCCAGCATCCCCCGCATGATCCAGAATGCGTGGCTCCTGGCATCCATTGACTATCAGGCGTCCGCCGTGCGCTCCGGCCACGTGGCGCTGGCCCTCCTGTCCGACGAGGAGTTTTCCCGGGTGCTCAATGCAAGTTCGGAGTCGTTCCGGAAGATTTCCGTCGAAACCCTGGCCAAGAACCTGGCCGATCTGGTCGCCGGTTCCCGCGAGGACGCTGAGGCCGGAGTTTCCGCTCCTTCCACGCCGGCAGGGGGGGGACGGCCCGCCCCTGCCGGGACGAAATCCCTGGATCTCTTTACCATCAACCTCACGGAAAAGGCACGCAAGGGGGGGGTGGATCCGGTCTTGGGCAGGGATGCGGAGATCCGGCAGATGATCGACATCCTCATCCGCCGCCGTCAGAACAACCCGATCCTCACCGGCGAGGCGGGTGTGGGCAAGACCGCCGTTGTCGAGGGGTTCGCCCTGAGGATCGCGGAGGGGGACGTGCCGCCGCCCCTCAGGAACGTGGAGATCCGCACCCTGGATCTGGGGCTCCTCCAGGCGGGGGCCGGCATCAAGGGGGAGTTCGAAAACCGCCTCAAGTCGGTCATCGAGGAGGTCAAGGGTTCGCCCACGCCCGTCATCCTGTTCATCGACGAGGCCCATACCCTCATCGGAGCGGGAGGTTCGGCCGGGTCGGGCGACGCGGCGAACCTTCTCAAGCCTCCCCTGGCGCGGGGTGAGCTGCGCACCATCGCCGCCACCACCTGGTCCGAGTACAAGAAATACTTCGAGAAGGATGCGGCCCTTGCCCGGCGCTTCCAGGTGGTGAAGATCGAGGAGCCGGACGAGGAAAAGGCCGTGATGATGATGCAGGCGGTTGCCCCGTTCCTGGAAAAGCACCACCAGGTCACCATTACCTCCGAGGCCCTGCGCGACGCGGTGCGCCTGTCCCGCCGCTACCTTCCGGCGCGGCAGCTTCCGGACAAGTCGGTGAGCGTCCTGGACACGGCCTGCGCGCGGGTGGCCATCGGCCTCACCACCAGCCCGCCTGCCGTGGAAGAGGCGACACGCCTCATCGCCCAGATCGAGCGTGAGGAACGGCTTCTGGAGCGGGAGACCCTCATGGGCGCGGACCACGGCGAGCGTATGAAGACCCTCGCGGACAGGAAAAAGAAGGCCCAGGCTCGGCTCGAAGAGCTGAATTCCCGCTGGACCAGGGAATCCGAGATCGCATCCCGCATCGCCGACCTTCGCAAGGAGATACAGGAAATCCATGCCCAGAACCCGGCGGACAAGTCCCTTGCCGCGAAACGGAAGAAACTGAAGGCCGCCGAAGAGGAGCTGAAAACCGTCCAAGGAAACGAGCCGCTCCTCCAGATCCAGGTGGACCCGCAGATCATCTCGGAGGTCATCTCCGGCTGGACCGGCATACCTACGGGCCGCATGCTCGTCAACGAGATAGACACGGTCCTGAAGATGGAAACGCTTCTGGGAGAGCGCATCATCGGGCAGGACCATGCACTGGCCGCCATCGCCCAGATGATCCGCACCGCCCACGCCGGCATCGAGGACCCATCCAAACCCACGGCCGTGTTCCTCTTTGTCGGACCCAGCGGCGTGGGCAAGACCGAGACCGCCCTGGCCCTGTCGGAGCTCCTCTACGGCGGAGAGGAGAACGTCATCACCATCAACATGTCCGAATACCAGGAGGCCCACACCGTGTCCGGGCTCAAGGGTTCGCCCCCCGGCTACGTGGGCTACGGCGAGGGGGGCGTGCTCACCGAGGCGGTGAGGAAGCGCCCCTACAGCGTGGTGCTCCTGGACGAGGTGGAAAAGGCCCACCCGGACGTCATGGAGCTCTTCTACCAGGTCTTCGACAAGGGGACCCTGGAGGACGGGGAGGGACGCAGGATCGACTTCAAGAACACCCTGATCATCCTCACCTCCAACCTGGGCACCGACACCATCATGAAGGTCTGCGCCGACGAGGAGACCATGCCCGACTGGCAGGCCCTCAACGAGATGATCCGGCCGGAGCTGCTGAAGCATTTCAAGCCGGCGTTTTTGGGACGGCTGAAGGTGGTCCCCTATTTCCCGATTACGGACACGGTCATGCGCCTCATTGTGAAGCTGAAGCTGAACAAGATCGCGAAACGGATGAAGGAAAACCGCAATGTGGCCTTCAGTTACGACGAAGGGCTCATCGAGGCAATCGCGGCCCGCTGCACGGAAGTGGAAAGCGGGGCGCGGAACGTGGACCATATCCTCACCAATACCCTGCTGCCGGAGATGTCGAAGGAGCTCCTGTCGCGCATGGCGAGCGGGGAAAAGCTGTCGCAGGTGAAGGTGGGTCTGGGGGCGCAGGGGTATGTCTTCCAGGTGAAATGAGAACGCGTGGGACGTACAGAGCGCAGGGAGAAGATGTGGATGGGGCACGTACTCAGGGAACCTGTCGCCGGTGCTCAATGCCGAGGGTCTGAAGGCCTACCAGTCGACAAATGTTGATCCGAGAGCGTCTGCTCCCACCTGAAGTGTTACTCCTCTTTCGCCACCCCGGTCATCGCCCCTATGCGATGGGCCACTAACGCGGGAGCGCATTTCGTCGTCTGCGCCGTATCGGACTCTGACGGCACGGTTGTCTTTTACGATCCCCGGTTCGGAATCGTGGAGGAGGCCGGCTGGCAATTCCCGAATTGCTTCACCTCTGACGGTTCCGGCGCCTTCAGGGGCTTTCTGGTCATACCTGCCGTTGAGAGTGCTCAGGCACAGCGTACGTTGAGTTTCGCAAGGAGGACGCCATGGCATATTCACAGGACAACAGACTGATCGCCATCGATACGCCGCTGGGCAAGGATGTCCTGCTGCTGGCGGGGTTTTCCGCAACCGAGGGCATGTCGCGCCTGTTTGATTTCCAACTCGAGATGCTCTCGGAAAACCATGCTATCTCATTCGAGGAGATAATCGGCAAAAGCGTCACGATATCCGTGGTCCTCCCCTCCGGCGACAAACGCTATTTCAACGGCATCATCTCCCGTTTCTCCCAGGGGAGGGGAGGCGCCGAGAAGGGGGGAGACCCCCGTTTCTCCGTGTATCGGGCGACGATGGTTCCCTGGTTGTGGCTGCTGACGAGGACCGCCGATTCCCGCATCTTCCAGAAACTCAAGGTTCCCGATATCATTGATAAAATATTCAGGGACCTGGGTTTCACGGACTTCGCCATGAGGCTCCAGGGGGACTACAAAGAGAGGGACTACTGCGTACAGTACCGGGAGACTGATTTCGCCTTTGTGTCGCGGCTTATGGAAGAGGTGGGAATCCACTACTTCTTCGAGCATGAGAACGGCAAGCACACGCTTGTCCTGGCCGACGCGCCCCAGGAAAACAAGCCCTGCCCCGGGCAGAGGAGCGCCCGCTACCAGTTGAGCGGGGACGGCTGGCTTGAGGAGGACGTGATCACCGGAATCGAGATGACCCAGGAGATCCGTCCTGCGAAGTACACCCTCAACGATTTCAACTTCGAGATCCCGAACACCGATCTGAAGGTGAACGTGCCGAGCAGGAAAAGGCTGGGAGAGGGGGAGCGGGAGATTTACGATTATCCCGGCGCATATGCCCTGCGCAATGAAGGAGACCGGCTCGTGAGGCTGCGCATGGAGGAGGAAGAGGCGCAGATAACCACCATTGCCGGGTCGAGTACCTGCCGCGCCTTCACCAGCGGATACCGCTTCACCCTCACCTCTTTCTATCGGAACGACATGAACAACAAGGAGTATGTTCTTACCTCACTGCAACACCGGGTAAGCCAGGGATGGGAAGAGGGTTCGAAGCTGGCATACGGCAACAGTTTCACCTGCATTCCCTTCGATGTGCCGTTCCGTCCGCCGAGCATCACGCCGAAACCGGTGGTGCGGGGCTCCCAGACCGCCATCGTTGTCGGACCGGCCGGAGAGGAAATCTATACGGACCCTCATGCGCGGGTCAAGGTGCAGTTCCACTGGGACCGAGAGGGAAAGAAGAACGAGAACAGTTCATGCTGGATCCGGGTCGGCCAGCTGTGGGCGGGTGAGGGGTGGGGCGCCATCCACATCCCCCGTATCGGCCAGGAGGTGATAGTGGACTTCCTGGAAGGGGATCCCGACCGTCCCATCGTCACCGGGCGCGTCTACAACGCCAGCCAGACCCCCCCCTACAAACTGCCGGACAACAAGACCCAGTCCGGGATCAAATCGCGCAGCAGCAAAACGGGGACCGCGGACAACTACAACGAGATCCGCTTCGAGGATAAGAAGGGTTCGGAACAGATCCTGGTCCATGCCGAGAGGGATATGGACACCACCATCGAGAGGAACGAGACTCGGGACGTGGGCGGAGACCGGACAGTGCATGTGGCGGGTCATTTCACCGAAACAATAGACAACGGAGAGACGCGCACGGTGGATGCCGGATCCGAGGAGACCATCAGCGGCGGGGCGACCCAGACCATCAGCGGCGGAATGACGCAGACCATCGACGGGGGGGAGACGCGCACCGTGAGCGGGGGCTTGACCGAAACCATTTCGGGAGGCGAAACGCGCACCGTAAACGGCGGCTTGACAGAGACCGTTACCGGCGCCCTTGCCCAGACCGTTGCCGGAGGCATTACCATCACCACGCCGGCCGCCATGAACATTACCGCCACGGGCGGGGTGAATATTACGGCGCCCGCGGGCTTCAGGGTGGTCGCGCCCGGCGGGCAAACCCAGGTTGACAGTTTCTGGGACCAGACGGGCGGAAAGAATCACACGGCCTTCGTGTCACGTATCATCATTTCCGGCACGGTGGGACAGGCATTTGCTCTCAGGTCGGCCCATCGGGGAGTTGACGTACGGAACACCGGATTCAAGCAGGACATGGTGGGGATATTGAATCCCGTTGTCGGAGTAAATATGGAGAAAGAGGAACTCCAGTTTAAAAAGGCGGCGCTCAACTTTATCAGTTCGGGCTTTTACTCACTGCTGTAATGGGTGCATGGATGCGGAGCCTGATTGTGCGTAGAGTCGGACCACAGGTATTTGAGTCGCAGAAAAAATGTCGCACGCATGTGTTCATATGGTTGCTTCCGGTCTGCATCATTCTTTCCTCGGTTTCCTGCTCGAGGACGGAGAACAGTCCTGAAGGAGAGGGCTCGATAATGACATACCCCACGCCGACCGAAGCCGTTGTTGTCTCTGTCAGTGTTTATAGGCATGAGATTCGCGAGGGAATGCGAAAGGTTGACGTGACCGTTGAGGTGAAAGGCGCTGCCCCTCACCAGGTTCGGGTTGTCGAGTGGGTGCCGGTGGTCCTGCTCCACCGCCTCGAGGCAGGCCGGACAGTGCGCCTGATCAGCGACCCCCGCGAAGAAGGCCGGGTGACTCTCGGACTATGAAAGTACTGAAGCCGCAAAAACTCGGTTTGGTTTCGCGCTGTTTCGAGCACGAGCGCCGCTACTATCTGTCCGTGGGCGTGCTGGCGCTGCACCACTTTACCGGAGCGCTCGTGAGCGAAGCGGATCTGTGGAAGTTCCTGGCCGGGGAACTTGGCAAGAATCCGCCGGATCTGGCCATGCCCAAGTCACGGGCCGAGTTCCTGGTAACCGGCCGCGCCTTCCCTCCGGGAGGAGAGCCCCGGACGGCCTGCAGGGTGCGCGTCCGGCTCGGAAACCTGGAAAAGACGCTCTACGTTGTCGGCAACCGCTTCTGGCTTTCCGCAACGGATGCGAGCAGGCCCGAGCCATTCACGGAGATGCCCGTTTCCTGGGAAACGGCATTCGGCGGTGAAGGTTTCGACAGGAACCCCCTGGGCAAAGGTTTCGGGCCGATTCAGACCGAGCGAGGCACTGTCCATCCCCTGCCGAACGTGGAAATGCCGGGAAGCCTTGTCGCTTCCCGGGACGACCGCCCTGAACCGGCGGGGTTCGGGCCTGTCGACCTCATGTGGCCCCAGCGTTTCTCGAAGGCGGGGACCCATGATGAAGAGTGGCTCAAGGAGAGGTTTCCCGGCTTCGCGAGGAACATGGACTGGTCGATCTTCAACATCGCTCCGGAAGACCAGCAGCAGCGGGAGCCGTTCCGGGGTGACGAAGCGTTTCTTGCGGAGGGTATGCATCCCCTGAGGCAGACCATCGAAGGCGTCCTTCCGGGTATGGCGGCACGGTGTTTCGTCAACCAGCGCGTCACGGACGGCGAGGAGTTTCGCGAGATTGCCATGCGTCTTACCACGGTATGGTTCTTCCCCCACGCGGAACGTTTCCTGCTCGTCTTTCACGGCGCCCAGGAGGTCTCCGAGGATGACGGAGCCGATGTCCTGCAGTTGATGATAGGTGCCGAGGACCGTGAAGATCCCAGGCCGGTGGAACACTACCGCAGGGTGAGGGAAAAGCGTCTCGACCCCGACAAGGGGGCCATCCATGCATTGCGCGACTCCGACCTGCTGCCAGCCCGGCCGGAGATCAACGCCGCAGAGGACTCGACGGGCGCTGAAATGGGCGCGCTTCTGAAGACCGAGGGCCTGATGGCCAAACACCAGCGGGCCTTCATGATTCGGGAGATTGAGGAGCGGCGGGCGTTCGTGGCGAGCCTGGGCCTGGATCCCGACATTCATGCGCCGAGCCTTCCCCCGCCGGAGGAGCCGGCGCCGCCCCTGGAGGAAATCCTGGAGTACGCTGAGAGGAAGAAATCCGAGGCCGAGCGTTGGATGGCAGAGCAGCAGCAGCTGTGGGAGAAGAAGAAAGAGGAGATACGCCGGATACTCATTGCGGAAGGGCTCGACGCGGACGCCATTCTTGCGGAGCCGGATCAGGAAATATGCGGTCCTCCCCTGTTCAGCGCCGAGAAGGAGATTGAGAAATTGCGGGCGCTCTCCGCCGAATATGTCGCCATGGGATGCCCGGTGGAGGAGCTGGACCGCTACGCGGAAGACCCCGAGCGCCGGCGGATGCTCGAAGAGGCCGAGCAGGGGGTGCGGGAGGGGTATCGTCTCACGGCTCACCACCAGTCGGCGCCTCCGCGTTTTTACGGTGACGAGGCCGCGCGTTCCCGCGCCGCCGTGGTGGCGACACTGGAGAGCAGGGGGAGTCTGGCCCGTCTCAATATGACCGGTTTCGACCTGTCGGGAATGGATCTGCGGGGTGTGGACCTGAGCGGCGCGTGGCTCGAAAACGCGAACCTCTCCCGGTCGAATCTGGCGGGGGCGAACCTTTTCGAGGCGGTTCTCGCCCGTGCCGACCTGACCGAGGCCGACCTTTCGGGTGCGGATCTCCGTCGGGCCAACCTCGGCCTCGCGTGCATTGTGGGAACAAAAGCGTGCGGAGCGATCCTCTCGGAATCCATCCTGGGCAAGGCACGCATTGAAGACGCGGACCTGAGCAACGCCGTGCTCGATTCGGCGGACCTCATGGAAGCCGGTATCTCGGCCACGAACCTTTCGCGTGCCGTGCTCCCCGAACTTGTCTTCATGAAGAGCTGCCTGAAGAACGTGAGTTTCACGGGAGCCGACCTCAAAGGCTCCACGTTCCTCGAAATGGATTTGGAGGGAGTGGACTTCAGGGGCGCCCGGCTGGAGGGGGTCACCTTTCTCAAAAGCAGGGGGAACGGTGCAGTCCTGACAGGGGCGAACCTGACGAACGCCCGCTTCGTCCAGGAATGTTCGTTCGAAAAGGCGGACTTCCGGGGTGCGGTTCTTGACACCGCGAACCTCCGGGGAACCCGTCTCGCGGGGAGCGATTTCAGCGAGGCGCGACTTGCCGGCGCGGATCTCAGCGGGTGCGACCTGGCTCGGTCACGGATGTACCGGGTGTCCGCCCGGAATGCTCTTTTCGTCAAGGCAAACCTGACCGAGGCGGTCCTGGTGTCGGCGGACCTGATGAACGCCGTTCTGCAGAAAGCGGATATCCGGGGCGCCGACCTGCGCCGGGCCAACCTGTTTCAGGTCGACCTTGCCAGAGTCCACGCCGACCAGCGGACGAATTTCCAGGAAGCGAACATGAAGAAAGTGCGCATGTATCCGGTGAGAAAACACGCATGACAAGAATCGAACTGGAAAAGATGATTACAATGGGAGAAGTGATATCGAAGCTCGATATCTCGGGGGAGGACCTTTCCGGTGCTGACTTTGCCGGCGCCCTTTTCGAAGGGGTAAGCTTTCGCGGGTGCAATCTGAGCGGGGTCGGTTTTCGGGAGTCCGTGCTCGTCGGGTGCGATTTTTCCGACGCAGACCTCAGTGCGGGCGACCTCCGTCATGTCTCCGTCGTGAAATGTTCTCTGCAGGGAGCCGTGCTCGCGGGTGCGATGCTGATTGACAGCTCAATTGCGGAATCGGATCTGTCCGGCTCGAGCCTGTGCGGCGCCGACCTGAGGTTTGCGTCCATCGCACGATCCCGACTGACGGCCGCGAATTTGTCACGCGCGAACCTCGGCAATGCCGTGATTGCCGAAACGGATACCGCCGGGATCGACCTGTCCCATACCCGGCTTGAGAAGACCACGCTGATGAAGGCGGATCTCTGTGCTTCCAACCTCGCCGGCATGAGCGCGGAGATGAGCCTGTTGATCGAGGCGAAATTGACCGGGCAGGATCTGCGCGGCAAAAGCCTGGTCCTGTGCCAGTTCCTGGGTGCGGATGTGTCGGGCTGCGACCTGAGCGGCGCGATTCTCACCCAGTGCAACTTCAAGGATGCGAACCTCTCCGGAACGAATCTCGACGAGGTGAAGGCGGAACAGGTGCTTTTCATCGGAGCGAAACTCACCGGGGCAAGTCTGCGAAAGGCGGTGCTCACGCAATCCCTCTTCATCGAAGCCGATTTGACAGAAGCGGTCCTGTCGGACGCCGCCATGACGCAGTGCAACCTGATGAACGCACGGTGCGTCCGGTCCCGGTTCACGGGCTCTGAACTCTCCTACGCGGATTTTTCCCATGCGGACCTGACCCGGGCGGACTTTTCGAAAGCCGGGCTGTTCCGTGCCGTGCTGCACCGTGTCCGTGACGAGGGGACCGTGTTTACGGACAGGAGCGCCGCTCTCGGTGACGACCCCGACCGGGCAGAGGCGGAGGAGTGGCCGGCCAGGCATTGAACAGAAAGGAATGAACAGATGAAAGCTGTCGCCCTGACGCTGGAAAACGAAGGTGTGTTCGAAACAATCGGGACGGTTGACCGCATCTCGGAGGGGTTCCTGGAGGTGCATTCCACCGCGGGGACTTTCCGCGCGATCCGGGCCTTCAGCTGCCTCGTCGCTCCTGAAGCGGGTGATGTGGTGCTGCTGGCCGGTCCCCGGGATAGGGGGCTTTATGTTCTGGCGGTGCTCGAGCGCCCCGGTTGCGGTGCAGCCCGGCTATCCACCGAGGGTGACCTTTCCATCGAGGTTCGGTCGGGACGGTTGGCGGTCAGCGCGGCCGAAGGGTTGGATCTGGTATCGCGGAAAGGGATATCAATAGCCTCGGACCGTCTGGAGGCACGGGCGCGGGAAGGGAGCCTGTTTCTCGGCAGCGTACGGTTGATAGCAGGTGCGGTTGATTCCGCCTTCGAGCGTCTGCGCCAGACCGTCAGGCACGCCTTCCGGACCGTTCAGGAAATCGATCACCTCCGTGCGGGACAGATCGACTACTCCGCGGAGGGCAATCTGCGGCTGCATGGCGAAAACACGCTGATGACCGCTCGGGAACTCGTCAAGGCCGATGCCAAACAGATACACGTCGGGTAGGAGAAAGGAGATCGCAATGTTCGCCAACACGCAGATGGGTGGGATGGATACCGGATTCCCCGATGTATGCCTTACCCCTACTCCCGCCGGCCCCGTCCCAGTTCCGTACCCCAACGTCGCAACCGCGCCCATGGCTGTGAATGCCGTATACAAGGTGCTCTTCATGGCGGCGCCGGTCCACACTATGGGCACGACGATCCCCATGACCAACGGTGACAACGCCGGGGTGAACATGGGGGTTGCGGCAGGCACTGTGATGGGGCCGTCACGTCATTTGACGGCGTCCTTTACCGTATTGATAGGGGGGATGCCCGCGACGCGGCTCACCAGTTCTTCATTGCAGAATTCCACGAACTGCCCCGGCGTTCGGGTGGCTCCAAGCCAGACCAAGGTCCTGCTGCTCGCGCCGTGAGGCCTGTGAGCTTCATTTTTGAAGAAAGGAGCGAATCATGCACCACTATCCGAAACCGCCATTCAGAAACGGGGGGAGAGTCGGCAACGGCTATTCTTCTTCACACCGCGCGAAAGACATCAACCCACGCCTCGATGATTCCGGTGATGTGCTGGCCATAGAATCGGGAGTCGTGACCGACTACCAGTCGGGCCAGGCGCCGGGCGATGACTCGCCCAATATGGTCATTGTCCGCGGAACGGACGGAGCCCTGACAGTGTACGCCCATGTGGATCCCAGCGTCTTTACCGGAACGTCGGTGGCGCGGGGTGATATCATCGGCAGAGTCGACATGTCCGGTGTCAGTTCGGGTCTCCACGTGCACCTTTCGCGGTTGCCGGCAGGAGAAGGGACGGTTGACGACGTGGAGGACCG
>JAAZOO010000426.1 GCA_012797715.1 Geobacteraceae bacterium
CACGGCATTGTCCAGGAGATTGGCCAGGACCCTGTCGATCATCGCGCTATCGGCTTCCACCACGGGCACGTCGGTCTGAGGGTATTCAAAAACGATCCCCACATCCTTCTTTTCGGCCGTCAGCCTCATCATTTCGATCTGTTCGTCGAGGGCCGCCTTGATGTCGTACGGACCGAGGACAGGATCGCACTTGCCGGTATCGAGCCTGGAAAATTCGATGAACTTGGGCACCATGGCCTGGAGTT
The DNA here is from genome assembly GCA_012797715.1 of Geobacteraceae bacterium. Classification (GTDB taxonomy): domain Bacteria; phylum Desulfobacterota; class Desulfuromonadia; order Geobacterales; family Geobacteraceae; genus RPRC01. The sequence continues at coordinate 246 of JAAZOO010000426.1, forward strand.
TTGAAATGGATCTCATAACGGTGGAAAGGTAATCTCTTTGCTTGTCGCTCAAAGAACCCGCCTTTCCGGAAAACAGTCTTTGCAGGAGGCCGGAAATCCCCGCAAGGGGACTCTTCATGTCATGAGCGAACATGGAGAAAAGGTTCTTACGTTCCCGTTCCATGCGCTTGATTTCCGAGACGTCCCTGAAGAATTCCACTCCCCCGATGAAATTCCCCGACGTGTCAAAGATGGGAAAGGCCGTGACAGACAACGTGACCATCTCACCGCCCCTTGTCTTCAACAATATCTCTGATGCGAGGGAAGGGGCGTGTTCCTTAAGCACACGCGCAAACAAAGGACATGAAGCGGGGTCTTCCGCGCCGTGGATAATCTCGAAATGGGACTTGCCGATGACCTCATCCCGGGAATAACCCGTGAGGTCCTCCGCCATGCGATTGAACTCCAGGATAATCCCGTTCCCGTCCACGAGCGAGAAGCCCATGGGAAGGTTCTGAATGACAAGGCTGTATATATCCGTGTCAGGTACACCGAAGGAATCACGCAAGAGCCGTTCATGGTCCTCGTGCTTCATGTCGATGATCGCCTCTCAAGCGCCTCTTTATGGTTTCATCAAACCTCGAGGTTCGTGCCCACGAGCGCCTCAATGAAATCGGATCCGTAAGCTTCCTTGAACAACTGGATCGCTTCCATTCCGGTACAGTGGGTCGGGGCCACTTTGGTCACGCCCATCTCCCGGAATCTCTTTATCACCAACCTGAGAACGGAAGGCGGCAGGTCAAGGGTGTGAAAACCTCCCAAAACCAGGTAAACCGGTTCGGGCATCCTTTCGCGGACGGATGCCACGATATCGGCGATCCCATTATGCGCACAGCCCGTAATGACGGTGGTGCCCTTTTCCGATCTCAGAACGAGGGCCTGCTCGGGGATCATGCCGTACCGGGACATCCCTTTGGTCTCTCCCGTCGTGTAAACGTCCCTGTCTACCTCCATGAATGGTTCCACGAAGGTTATGTCCGCGCCGAAGGAGACGATCTTGTCCTTGAACTCGCTGCTTACACCGGGACAGATGTACGCGGGCATACCGGGGTTGTGCGCCAAAAGACGCCACAACCCGCCTATGTGGTCCCAGTGTTCGTGGGACACGACTATCTTCGTGATCTCTTCCGGTTTCACACTCATCGACCGCATATTGTGGAACAGCATGTCCTCGTTCTCTCCGGCATCGAAGAGAATATGCCCGTCGATGAGATAGGAAACACCCCAGCCCGCGAAATAGCCTTTATCCTGCTTCCTGTTATCAAAAAGTATCCTGATGTTCATCTATGAGATCAAATCTCCTTCCCCCTTCTCAACAGGGTATCGGCACTACTTAAAGGAGCCACATCCTTCTTCCCCGCAGAATAAACGTCCACAGACCGCAATCCCTGCTTGTTGAAAAACGTCTTTATGTACCTCATGTCCTCCGGGGACAGCGGCTTTTCCATGCAGGGCCTCAACGGAGTATTGAGCTGGACCTCGTCGGGCCCGATGATCTCCACGATATCCGAGATCTCCCGCGCGGTATCCTTGTTAGCTGCCACAAACATTATCTGGAGAGCAAATCTCCCTGAGAACTCTTTCCTGAAATCGGCAAGCGCCTCGACAACATCCCGAAAATGCACGCCCTGTGCCGGTCTGTTGACCGCCTCAAAGACCCCGTCTGTGGCAGCGTCCAGCTTGGCTATCACGAAGTCGGCGCGAAGAAGGTCTTTGCGCACATCCTTGCTGGCCATGAGAGACGAGTTTGTTATAACCGATATCTTTTCC
>JAAZOO010000427.1 GCA_012797715.1 Geobacteraceae bacterium
TCCCCCTGGTAAACCCTGGCCATGAAGGTTCCCATGGGTTTGACCAGGATGAGGAAAACGCCGAAGAATGCTATCGTTTCCAGCAGTTCAAAAATGTCCAACGCAAAACCTCCGTCTAAATTCTACCATCTGAACGAAGTATCGGAAGGACGGGGAAAATTCCCTTTCCCCCAGAGCGGTATCCTGCTCGGCAAACAGGTGAAGGGTGGCGTTGCAGGCCTATCCTTCACTCGGGTCCGGATTACTCTGGACATCGTCATTCCGCGATGCAGTCTTCGAAATGGAAACAATGGACCAGACGGCCTGAATGGGATCAAAGACGGGGATCGTTCCCTTTTCCCAGCCAGGAGGCGGGACGGTCGTAATGCCCTCCCCCTCGACGACCCACCGATCGATTTCGTAGCCCTCTCCCTGGAAGATGCCTGTTTTCGGATGGAAATAGTAGATTTTAATGACACGCTCCTTGCAGTTCGTTCTCCCTTGAGGAGTACTATATCCCCAAAGGTATCAAGGCGGTGTCAAGATGCGGGCGGAGGACATCAAGAAAACATCAAGAAGCCGGGGTGTGTGCCGAGAAAACTGTTGACACGATAAGTATTCGTCCTACAATTTCGTGTAATCAGACAAACAGAAACGTGCAGCCGAAATCCATGAAGAGACACATGGATGCGGGGGACCCGGTTTTTTCGGGGCGAAGTCCTTTCAGGACAGGGCACTTCCAGGCCCGAGCCCGTCAGCTAACCTCGTAGGCTCTTGGAAGTGCAGAGGACGCGGCACACAAAGCCGCCGGTTCATTGCCGGCGGCTTTTTTCGTGCGTGGACGCACCACGGTTCGCAGTGCACCGGAATATGGAGGATGAGGCATGAAGCACGAAAGTCAGGATTCCATTGTGAAAGGGGTCATCAAGTCCTTCGGTCTGGTGTTCGGGGACATCGGAACAAGCCCCATCTATACGCTTACGGTCATCTTCGCGCTCACCGCGCCGACCGTCGACAACGTAATGGGCATCCTCTCCCTTATCTTCTGGACCATGACAATCCTGGTCTCCGCCGAATATGCATGGCTGGCCATGAGCCTCGGCCGCAAAGGGGAGGGGGGAACCATCGTCCTCAAGGAAATCCTGTCCCGGCTCCTGAAGCCGGGACGGCAGATACTCTTCGTGACATTCCTCTCCTACCTGGGCGTCTCCCTCCTCCTGGGGGACGGGGTCATCACTCCCGCCATCAGCATCCTGTCAGCAGTGGAAGGGATGGTGCTCATCCCCGGCATGGAACGCCTGGGTCAGGAAGTTCTCATCCTGGCGGCATCCCTCATCGCCCTCTGCCTTTTCATTTTCCAGTTCAAGGGCACCGACAAGGTCGCCGGAGCCTTCGGTCCCATCATGCTGGTCTGGTTCCTTTCCCTCACGGTTTCCGGAATCGTCTCCATCGCCAATCACCCTGAACTGGTGAAGGCAGTCAGCCCCCAGTATGCGGTACGCTTTTTTCTGAACAACGGATTCGCCTCATTCTTCGTGCTGTCCGAGGTCATCCTCTGCGCCACCGGAGGTGAGGCGCTGTATGCGGATATGGGGCACCTGGGGAGGAAACCGATTGTCAGGGCCTGGTGCGTGGCCTTCTGCGCCCTGATCATCAATTATTTCGGTCAAGGTGCGTATGTCCTCTCCCATGGAACGGGGAAGAACCTTCTGTTCGGCATGATTCAGGGTGAAGCGCCCGCCCTGTACATCCCCTTTCTCGCGCTGACCATACTGGCAACCATTATTGCCTCCCAGGCCATGATCAGCGGCGTATTCTCCGTCATCTACCAGGGAATTACCACCCGCGTCATGCCGCTACTCAAGGTGAGCTACACGTCGAGCCACCTGAAGTCGCAGATATACATCGGATCGGTCAACTGGTCGCTCCTTGTGGCGGTCATCTTCATCATGCTCGTCTTCCGTAAGTCCGAAAACCTGGCCGCCGCATACGGTCTGGCGGTCACGGGAACCATGACCATAACAGGCATCATGATGGTCATGATATTCAGCCACACCAAGAGAAAGTGGAAAGTCCCCTTCTCCGTTCTGGTCACGATTGCGGATGCCCTCTTTTTCACCGCATGCATGAACAAGATCCCGCACGGAGGCTACTGGTCGATCATTCTCGCTTCCCTCCCCTTCGCCACGATTCTCATCTGGACCTACGGGCAACGGGCACTCTACCGGGCGATTCGCCCCCTGGACCTGGAGACGTTCCTTGTGAGCTACAACCAGATCTATGCGACGGGCAGGAACATCCCCGGCACCGGCATCTTCTTCACCAGGGAAATCCCCGTTGTCCCGCCCTACATCGTTCACTGCATCATCAGGAGCAATATCGTCTACGAGCGGAACGTCTTCATTTCCATCATCCGCACGGACGAACCGTTCGGAATCCGGGCTAAACTCACGGAAGGAATTGCCCCGGGACTGGACGGTTTCGAAGTGCGCGCGGGATATATGGAAGTTCTGGACCTGGAAAAGCTGCTCAGGAAATACAACATCCGGGAGAAGGTCATCTTCTACGGCGTCGAGGATATTTCTTCGGGCAACCCCTTCTGGAAGATTTTCAGCACTATCAAGAGACAAACCCCCAATTTCGTGCAGTTCTACAATCTCCCGGCAAGCAAGCTGCAGGGGGTGGTTACGAAGGTGGAGATGTGAGGCGGAGGGAAAAGAGGACCCATGAGCATCCTGCGCGAGGTTCATGGTGGTCAGTCATCACACGGATTTCATCCGTTCAGCACCCGATCCAGGTCGGCTATCAGGTCGTCCCGGTCCTCCAGCCCCACCGACAGCCGAACCAGGGTATCGCTGATACCCAGTGCCTCACGCTCCCGCGGCGACATGGCCCCGTGGGACATGCGGGCGGGATAGGAAACGATGCTCTCCACCCCGCCCAGACTCACGGCGAAGACCGCAAGCCGTATGCCGTTCAGCAGCTTCCGTGTCGCGTCAACCGATGAGAGGCGAAAGGAGAGCACCGCGCCCGGACCCGACGCCTGGCTTTCATGGATGGCGAAACCGGGGTGGGAAGGCAACCCCGGGTAGAGCACCTCTACCACCTTTTCCTGCCTGGAAAGCCACTGGGCAACAGCAAGAGCGCTCTTCTGGCTCTCCTCCATGCGCACCCTGAGGGTCTTCAGCCCCCGCAGCACCAGCCAGGAATCCTGGGGACCCAGAATGGCGCCGAAGGCGTTCTGGAGGAAGCGTAGCCGGGATCCCAGTTCGCGGTCCTTGACCACGGCAAAACCGCAGATGACGTCGCTGTGGCCGTTGAGAAACTTGGTGCCGCTGTGGAGCACGATGTCGCAGCCGAGGTCCAGGGGGCGCTGCAGGTAGGGAGTCATGAAGGTATTGTCCACCAGAGTGATGAGGCCCCGCTCCCTGGCAAGGGCCGCGGCTCCGGCCAGGTCGGTGATCTTGAGGAGGGGGTTGGAGGGAGTCTCAAGGTAGAGACCCCGGGTGTTGGGCCGGATTGCCTCCCGAACGGTTTCGAGCCTGGAGGTGTCCACGAAAGTGGATTCGATGCCGAGCCGCGAAAAAAGCTCCGTCAGCACCCGATAGGCGCCGCTGTATACGTCCCGGCACACCACCAGGTGGTCGCCTGCTGAAAAGAGGAGCAGTGCCGTGGAGATGGCGGCCATGCCCGAGGCAAACGCCACTCCCTGCGTCCCGTTCTCCAGTGACGCAATGGTCTCTTCCAGGGCCTCGCGGGTCGGATTGTCGGAGCGGGCGTAGTCGTACCTGCCGAAGCGGTCGACGGACTCCTGCCTGTAGGTCGATACCTGGTAGATGGGCACGCCCACGGCATGTGTCGCCGGATCGATCTCGTGGTGGGGATGGAGAATCCTGGTGCCGAATTTCATTATGCCGCTCCCGAGCGCCGAACGCGCCGGGGCGCCCGGACCTGGAGGCCGATTCCGGCCCTTCCTGGAGTGAAAATCGCTACCCCTTCCTGTCCAGAAACATCTTCAGCAGGTCGATGGGAACCGGGAAGATGGTTGTCGAGTTTTTCTCGGCGGCGATCTCGGTCAATGTCTGCAGAAAACGGAGCTGCAGGGACATGGGTTCGCCGGCAAGCACATTTGCCGCTTGCGCCAGCTTCTCCGATGCCTGCAGCTCCCCTTCCGCGTGAATTACCTTGGCCCGCCTTTCCCGCTCCGCCTCGGCCTGCCTGGCGATGGCGCGCATCATCTCCTGGGGGAGATCGATATTCTTCACCTCCACAGTGGAAACCTTCACCCCCCAGGGGCCGGTATGGCGATCCAGTATCTCCTGAAGCTCCCGATTGATCTTCTCGCGGTTTGCCAGCAATTCATCCAGCTCCACTTGGCCGAGGACGCTGCGCAGGGTGGTCTGGGACAACTGGCTCGTGGCATAGAGATAGTTCTCAACCTCCACGATTGCCTTTTGCGGCTCGATGACCCGGAAATAGATGACCGCCGATACCTTGATGGTTACGTTGTCATGGGTGATGACATCCTGGGGGGGGACGTCGAATGCCACGGTACGGAGGGAAACGCGAACCAGCCGATCGATGCCGGGGATGATGAAAAAAAGGCCGGGTCCCCGCGTCCCTGCCAGGCGTCCCAGACGGAACAGGACACCCCTCTCGTATTCGGGAAGTATCCTGACAGCGCTGGCTGCAACCATCACCAGCACGATAATGATAAAAAGCACGGGAACATACGAAAAAAAATCGAAAACGGACAGCATTAGCCACCTCCTCGCGCCTGATGCGTTGAGATTCTTGTTACTTTCAGCTTCATACCCTCCATCTCCTGTACCGTAACCCCTTCGCCTTTGCGGATGACTTCATCACTCCAGGCATCCCAGTACTCGCCCCGCACGAAAACCTTGCCTTCCGGATCGATATCCGAATCAGCGGTTCCCCGTTCTCCCAGGAGCCCCTCTCTGCCGGAGGACGGCGCGCGCCTGTGCGCCAGGATCGCCTTCCGTATCACAAGGCAGGCAAAGCCCGTCACCAGAATAACCGTCGCCAGGATAACGCCCCAGGAGACCCTGAAGTAGGTATCCGGTGAGTCATAGAGCATGAGAGAACCCAGGACCATGGCCAGCACTCCTCCCACTGTCAGCATTCCGTGGGATACGATCGTGACCTCGGCGATGAACAGCACGAGGGCGAGGATAATGAGAAGAACACCCGCATAGTTCACCGGCAGCGCCTGAAATGCGAAAAAGGCCAGGATCAGGGATATCCCCCCAATTACGCCGGGCAGGATCACCCCCGGATTCGACAACTCGAAAAAGAGCCCGAGAAAACCGAGCATCATGAGGATATAGGCAATCGTGGGATTGCCGATGGCGTCCAGAATCTTGTCCCTCGTGCCCATTTCATGGCGTTCAACGGCTGCCCCGGAAAGGCGAAGAACCTGGACGCCGGAATCCGTGCGAACGCTCCGCCCCTCCAGCTTTCTCAGCAGGTCGGAACGGTCCGTTGCAATGAAATCGACAAGTTTCGCCTCCACTGCCTTCTCGGCAGGCAGGGAAAGGCTGCTCCTCACCATCCTTTTCGCCACATCGCCGTTTCTTCCTTTTTTTTCGGCGATTCCCTCCACGTAGGCTTCCATGTCATTGAGGCTCTTCTCCCCCATGACCGTGTCCTGCTCTCTTCCCAAGGCCACGGGATGGGCCGCGCCGATATTCGTGCCCGGAGCCATGACGCACACATGTGCCGCAATGGCGATAACGGCGCCAGCCGAGGCGGCCCTGGCCCCGGACGGAGTAACGTGGACGGCGACCGGCACCGGGCTGGCGAGGACCTCCTTTACGATGCGGCGCATGGAGCTGTCCAGGCCGCCGGGCGTATCCATTTCGACAAGAAAGAGACTGTCGCGCAGGCGGATCGACTCCCTGAGATTTCCGGTGACATATTCCGCCGTCACGGGGGTAACCGGGCCATCGACAGCCACAACCCGAATTCTGCCCTGGGCACCCATGGCCGGGACAGACAGCAGGACCATGAGCAAAAAAGCGACTCCGAATGTCTCCATGAAAATCCGGGACAGATTCATTTTTCTTTATGCCACCTGCTTTCCGCACCTTTTCGTCAGCCCGGCACGCGGATTCATTGGAAACAGCGCAGGAAGTCCGCAGGCCCTCTGAACTGTTTCGAGACAAAGGAAGGTACGGTATCAAGGGGTTTTCCCTGGTTGATATAGATGCAGTGCAGTCCCCGTATTTCCGCAGCCCGTTCCAGATTGGGAAGTGTATCCTCTACAAAACAGGTATGTTCCGGATCGGCTTTCAAGCGCTCCAGAACCTCCCTGAGCGGCTTTGTGCTTTCCGCCTTTTTGACGAAGCCCACTTGATCAAGTCCTAAAACGGCTTCCGGATCGAAGAAAGACACAATGCCTAATTTTTCAAGCGCGGGTATACCGAAACTCTCCATACAGCATTGCGATAGGATACCGTGCTTGACGCGTCCGGCAACTGCTCGGAAAGCGTCAACCAGTTCCGTTGTATCGCCGAAAACATCGGGGCAATGCTTTATCAGCAATTCGAAAAGAATGGCGTAGTGCTCCTTGAAGAGGCGAAGCCGCGTTTCTTCCAAATCCATCCCGTAATGCGTAATCACAGGAATAAATGCGCCATAGCAATCGTGGAACGTATAGTAGCATTCGTGAACCAGATACTGCGCTTCTTCCGGAGACAGCATCGGAAAGATTTTCAGGGCAAGTTCCACATGGGCATCGTTACAGAGGGCATAGTACTCCTCGGTAACCCGGGAAAAGGGATACAAGACGTTTCCTATGTCCCAAATGATGTTCGTGGCGCCATTTAGAACCTTGGGATTCTCCGCAGTATCTTCATTCACGGGATTATCCGGTTTCTCTCCGGCTATGGTGTTATATATCACTTCCCAAATTTTCATGGGGCCCCTTCCCTTCCTTCGCCCCTGACCGGACAGGGCGAAAAATGATCCTAGATTCGGCAGTTGGAGGCATCCTTCGTTCTCTCCGATTGCCGTCTTTGTGCTGCTCTAAGCTCATTTCACTACAGCCGATACACTCACACTTTTTGGTTCGGACAGTATCGGCTGTGGCCGCTCAATTTCGCTAAGACCAGCAACGAAATACGACAGAATCGCTCTCTGCGGATACCTCCAACTGACGGTTTTAGGATGATACGTCTAGTATATAGCGAAAAGGGGGA
>JAAZOO010000428.1 GCA_012797715.1 Geobacteraceae bacterium
AAGGAGATGATGTGGATGGAGGGGAGGAACAACCCCGCGGTTCCCAGCGCCAGGATCACGCCGTAGGAGAGTATCAGGGGGATCAGAAAGGTCGGCAAGAAGCGGCGATAGGTGAAGAAGAAAAGCCCGAGCACCACGAACAGCGACGACACGATGCAGGCCACGATGTTCTTCTTCATCACCGATTCGTCGATGACCGCGGAGAGATGGGCGCCGGCGCAGGATATATGCACCCCGGCTCCCTTGCGCGCCTCGTTGATGCCTGCCACCAGCTTCCGTGCGAATGCCATGTCGTTCACCGGACGCGCCGGTTCCGCGATCATGATCAGGAGTCTGCCGTCCCGGGAAAGGAAATAGGGGGATTCGGGGTCGAGATTGAGGGCCTGGCTCGCCGCTTTCAGGCGGGGCAGCACCAGGTCGCGCAGGGCAAGGGGGTCGGCCGCAATCAGGTCCCGCATCCCCATCCCCACCTGGCTCGCCAGCTCGGTTCGCGTCCGGGCGAGGGCGGTATCCATGGCCCTCGGAGCGAAGCGGGCCCGGAACTTTTCGGCGTCCGCCGGTTCCAGGAACAGCTGGGGGTGGGTGACGGCATAGCCCATAAAGCGGGCGAACGATTCGGCTTCCGATGTGTCAAAGACCCGGTAGGTGATCTTCGTGAATCCGGGAGCCCCGTCCACCCGCACCGCCCGCAGGCGTTCGGCGAACGCTTCCGCCTCCGCAGCCAGCTTCCCCCGGTCCCCCTCCAGGAGAAAATAGGCCTCCTTTGCCCCGCCCGTCCACTCCAGGGATTCGAGAAACAGGCGCAGCGGTCCCTTCTGGGAGGGAAACAGCTTGAAGATGTCCGACTCGAAGCGGGTGGAGTACAGGGAGAGGGCCGCGGGGATCAGGAGAAAGACGGCACAGAGGAAGACCAGGCGCGGCCGGGCTGTGGTGATGCGGTAGATCCACTCCAGGTGCCGTTCGATCCCCTGCTGGACACGGGCGGTCGCTCCGCCGAAGATTCCGGTCCCCATGGCCGGCTACAGCCCCCGGAATTCCGTGAGAGGGCGCACCTCGACTCCTTCCAGGGCGGGGACCAGGACTGATTCTTCAACGGGCTGGTTCACTTCCGGCTCGTCGAAAACGATTTTCACCGTGTTCCCCTGCCGGTCGGACATCTCGATGGTGTGAGGAAAGGCGACGCCGTTCCTGTCATGGTACTCCGCGTACGCCACCCGGTCCCCGTCCTCGTTCGACTTGCAGACAAGAAGCCCCCGATCGTCGTACGAGAGGAGCTCCTTCCTGCCGTCCGCGGCCAGGTACTCGCGGGTGCCGGGACCCGTCCCCTCCTCGGCCCGGGGCGTATCCACCACCCAGCGCATCATCCCCCATCCCCTGAGGGCGTTCCGGTCCGGGAGATCGGAGGCGCGGCCCTGGTACGCGGCCTGTTTGGAGGGTATGAGGCAAGTGATGACGTCGCCGGAAACGAAGAGGTCCATCAGGGTAAAGCCCAAGGGAGAGAGAACGGCGAGGTGGAACCGGTCGGGGCTTTTGAAAATCAGGTAGCCGCGGCCGCCCATGCTTCCGGCGGCGGACTTGACGGAAAGGGAAACCTCGGACTGGAGGGTCTCCACCGCCCGGCCCGGTCCAGCGCTCGGGACCGGCCTGGGCGCCGCGGCGCAGGCGGAAAGGGAAAAAATGAGAACGGTCGAGGCAATGAACCGTGCGGCGAGTGACGGTATCCTCAGAGACGGCATGGCGGCTCCTTGTGAACGGTACGGTAGACTCCCCGTGTGGGGCAGGCCATCATAGCACACTTCTCCCCTGGGACGCCACCTGCCCGGTCGGCAAAAAGTCGCAAACCGCTCCGGTACCTATTGCCGTGCTTCCTCCCGCCCCTCGAACACGCCGCTGATGATGGCAACCAGATTGGGCATGTCGGGCTTGGTGAGGATTCCGTCCGCGCCCAGGCTCTTCCACTTGCGGATGTTGTCCTCGCTGGCAAGGGAGCTGAAGATGAAGAGGGGAATCTCCCGCAGCAGCGCATCGGCCCGCACCAGGGAGGTCAGGTGCAGCCCGTCCATGCGGGGCATCTCGATATCCGTGATGATGGCGTCGAAGGTAAAGGTGTCCGCTGCCAGTCTCTCGGAAATAAGGTTCCATGCCTCTTCACCGTTGATGGCCTCCTCTGCCCGGTAGCCGGCAGCCCGCAGGTTGGAGGCGATGGCGTTGCGGATGAAGGCCGAATCGTCCACCACCAGCACGGTGCGCGTCGATGCCCCCGGCTCCGGGCGCCATGTTTCCTCCACCGGGGTAAGGGCGGTGTTCTGGCAGAGCTCGGCGAGTATCCTCTCGAAGTCGAGGATAAGGACGATCCGCCCCTCCATCTTGACCATGCCGGTGACATACGCCCCTTCGCTCAGCTTCGACGGGGCCACCACCTGCTCCCAGGAGAGACGGAAGATGCGGGAGACTCCGTTGACCAGAATGCCGACCGTGACCCGGTTGAATTCCAGGACCAGGATCTTGTCCGGCACTGCGGACGGCTGCCACCCCAGGACCCGAGCCAGGTCGATGACGGGAATGATCCTGTCCCGCAGCGACATCATGCCCGCCACCATCTCCGGCGCGGAAAGGACCGGCGTGAGTTTCGGAGTGCGGATGATTTCCCGCACCTTGGCGACGTTGACGCCGTAGTAGCAGTTCCTGTCCCCGTCATTGACGCAGAATTCAACGATTTCCAGCTCGTTGGTGCCGCTTTCCAGCAGAATATTGGTATTTCCGGCCATTCTCGGCTCCTCCAGGTAGTGAATCTCCTCTCCCTGCCGGCTCGTTCTCTCTCCGGACTCCACGGCGACGTTCGCGAAGAAATGTCCCCTCTCCCTGCACGGGAAGGGGCGGCGGGCGGGTGGAGACGGAAGATTTTTCTTCCATGGCACCGACCCTCCACCCGTGCCCCCCCAGGGGCGAGGAATTTTTCGGCCCGCTTCGGGGCGAGAAGGTGTCAGCCCCGTTTCCAAGGCGGATTCACAGGGATATGAGTACGTATCGTCAGGAACGGAAAATACATGAGGAAAAATGATGGGCCGGAATTGCGGTCCTTGCCGGAGAATCCGGAAAATCCACCGGGATCCCCTGGGGGAAGGAAGCGAGGCGGAAGTGAGGGCCGCGCCCGGGAGGAGGCGTGCGGCGCGACCCTCCGGGGTCGCTACTCCACCGGTTTATCCTTGTGAACGACATTCCAGTAGAAGGCCTGGGATGCCGGTCGCTTCGAAGAAATCGTGACGGTCCGGGTCATGGGGGTCCCGTTCTGCACCGCGGTGATCCGGTAGGCGCCGGGGGCAAGCTTCGCGAAAAACCGGGGTCCACCGGCAACGGCCTCCAGAATGGTTTTCCCCTTCGCGTCCTGAATGGTTACCTTCACGTCGGCCACCAGCTCTCCGCTCCGGGCCGCGAACAGGAGGCGCAGGTTGTAGTCTCCCTCGACTTTTTTCAGGGCCTCCCGCTCATCGTATCCCACGCCGCCGCTGATGAAGGTGATGCCCCCTTCCGTTTGCTGCTGCAGCAGCGGCTCCTGGGCGGATACGGGGGCCGCGGCCAGGTACAGCGCGAAAAGAATCGTACATGCCTTCCCTTTCATGGTTCCACCTCCTGGAATGAATTACGGGAAGACCCTGTCGAAGGTCTCCCGGTAGATGCGGAGCGCGCTCTCGCTGAAAGGTACGAAGATCACCCTCTCCAGCTCGGGGTACTTTTCCAGGCACGCCCTGGCCTCGGTCATGGCAATTTCGCAGGCTTGATCCATGGGGTAGCCGTAGACACCGGCGCTGATGGCCGGGAAGGCGATGGATTTCAGCCCCTTTTCGTGCGCCACCTGGAAACAGCGCCGGTAGGCGCTCCGCAGCAGTTCCGGCTCCCCTTGGGAGCCGCCGTGCCACACCGGGCCCACGGTGTGGATGACGTGCCGGGCCGGCAGCTTGTACCCGCCGGTAATCT
>JAAZOO010000429.1 GCA_012797715.1 Geobacteraceae bacterium
GCGGCCAGGCCCAGTTCGGTGCCCGCCTTCACTGCGGCTCGCAACATATCGCCTGTGGATATCTGCGGAATTCCGTACTTTTCCTTGATGTATGCAGCCTGAGTACCTTTTCCCGCACCCGGCGGGCCCAACAGAATCAAACGCATGCCTTCCTCCTTCGTAGCGCCGCAACCGGCGATCGTATTCTATGTGTTCTTCCTCGATATGGACCTGTTTCATCCCTTGCGGAAAAACCCCGGCCCCATGCCGAAGGAACCGGGTCTCGATCCTGGCGTAGTTTGCCTTGAAGCAGAGCGGTATGTCAAGCGCTGTGCAGAAAATAATCTCTTTGAAACGGGGATGAACAACGTCCATCACGGCCCTTCCGATCCACACCGCCACAGGAGCCCCCTGCACAAAGGCCTCTTTCCCCAGGGGGAAAGAGGCCTTGGCACGTCAGCAGGTCATGGTGACGAGGGTTGAAGGAATGGGAACAGCCGGACAGAGAAAGATATTGTGCGGAGGGAAACCGGTCAGGCTGCTCCGTACTGGAAAACAACACGTGTCGGTGTTTCGTTCACTTTGCGGACCGCTTTCAGCAGAAGGCTCACTTGGGATACGTGCTGCACGAGGTGAACCCTCTCTCCCGAATCGGTAACTCCATGAAAGGTGATGAGGTTTGACGGGGAGATTCTGATTTCATCAGCACGGAATTCAATGGAAGAACCGAATGAAGCAAGACTGATTGCAATCTCATGCTCGGCATCCAAGGAAGCCTCGAACTGTTCGATGGAGGACTTAATCGCCTTGCAGGTGCCCCGGAAAGGATTGTTCCGCACAAATCCTCTCTCGGAGTGATCCGTGTGATGTCTGTTCACGCCTTGGTAACCTGCCGCCAGGGGGCTTGCCGCACTGTACTCTGTCATTCTCTCTCTCCTTTGGGACGGATCCCGGTTTCGTTGATTGCAGAACTCACAGATCTCTGAGAAGAATGCTCCGAAAACCGATGCTCCGGGATATACCAGTACAGCAATTATTGCCGGCATGCACCCGAAGCCCGGTGATGCACGATGGACTGTTTTTCGGAATAGTACTCTATGGTGAGTTACGTGTCAACATTTCCATCCGCTTTTGGTTTCCAACTGAACGAAACCATGATGTCGGGGAAGAGATGGGCACCTCACAACCAAGGGAGATTCAGGAATGCCTGGTCGCAATGCAGCTCCATACCGGAACAATGATTCCATTAAATACTCATAGTGAAGTATCCAGCAACACAATCATCAGAAAGCACGCAGGATATTCCCCGACACGTTGTATTCTGGTGCATCGAGCACCGGTTATTTTGAACCTCCACTGACTACCCGCACGGATAGCCCCAAGGTCAGCATCCAAGGAGTGGGGTTCATGATGCTGAAAACTGTATCATCAATGCGGACGCCGCCTCCTCTGCACCCAACCTTCTTTGGAATGGAGAAGGCCCCGGGAGACGGAGAAGCCCATCGTCACCCCGCGGTAGCGGGTGCAAGGGAACTCCCGTGGCCGGCAAGGGGTCAACCGCTGCGGTGCAGGCGTTTCTGGTGGAACGGGAAAAATTGATACTGAACGGGTATACTTGAGAAGAGGCGATCTTTTCAGAACGACGGGACCAGGGAGATCCAGGAGGCGGGTGAAATTCGGCACGGTGGGCAAACCCCGATCTTCCCCTCTCTTTTTGCGTTAACCCTCGAGGAGGCACCCTATGGCACGCTTTCTTTCACTGCTTGCATGCACTTTCCTGCTATTTTCGTATCAACCGACGGCCGATGCCGGTATGAAAGGAGGAGGAAACATGACGGGTAACATCCATTGGCTGGGCCACGACACATTCAAGATAACCGGCGGAAAAACGATCTACACCGACCCCTTCTCCATCGCCAGGAAAGACACGGCGGACATAATCCTGATAACCCATGAACACTACGACCACTGCTCACCGGAGGATGTGAAAAAGCTCCAGGGTCCCGGCACAGTAATCATCGCCACCCCGGACTGTGCACGGAAACTGTCCGGCAATGTCCGCACCGTCCGCGCAGGCGAGACCGTCACCGTTGGGAAGGTAAACATCGAGGCGGTGCCGGCATACAACACCAATAAAAAATTTCACCCGAGGGACAAGGGATGGGTCGGCTACGTGATAACGATGGAAGGCAAGCGTACCTACCTTGCCGGTGATACGGACCTGATCCCGGAGATGAAGAGCGTGAAAGCCGACATCGCCCTCCTCCCGGTTTCCGGAACCTATGTCATGTCCGCCGATGAAGCTGCTCAGGCGGCCCTCGTCATC
This sequence comes from Geobacteraceae bacterium, assembly GCA_012797715.1. Lineage (GTDB taxonomy): Bacteria > Desulfobacterota > Desulfuromonadia > Geobacterales > Geobacteraceae > RPRC01. Next base: position 2,306 of record JAAZOO010000429.1, read on the forward strand.
AATCCGCGGGTGGCCATTCCCATGCACTACGGATCGATTGTCGGCTCCGCATCCGATGCCGTTAGATTCCAGGAAATACTCCACGGGAAAATTACAGTGGTGATCCTGCCGAAGGAATAGAATTTTACTGAGGAGAGTCTGCTATCCCGGCGGTTTGGGGAAAACCGAGGGGGACGTCAGGGCGGATGGGTGAAGACATCACGCGTCATTTTATTTTAGACACGCAGCGACCCGATCACTTCCTTCACGTCGGCGATACCGTTTTCCCGAAGATACCGTTCCATATCCTCTGCTATCCGCTGGGACGCATCCGGCGCCATAAAGTTCGCCGTGCCCACCTGAACGGCGGTTGCGCCGGCGACCAGGAACTCAAGGGCGTCGGTTGCCGTGGTGATCCCTCCGATGCCGATGACGGGGAGCTTCACTGCCCGGGTCACCTGCCATACCATGCGCAGGGCAACCGGCTTGATCGCCGGGCCGGACAGCCCCCCGGTTACGTTCGCGAGAGCCGGACGCCTGGTCTTCAGGTCGATGGCCATACCGGTAATGGTGTTGATGAGGGAAAGGGCATCGGCCCCTGCCTCGGCGCAGGCATGGGCCATTTCCACGATATCCGTCACATTGGGGGAAAGCTTCACGATAAGTGGTTTCGTGGTCGATCGACGCACCGCGCCCACCACCGAGGAAGCCGCTGCCGGTTCCGTACCGAAGACGATGCCGCCGTGCTTGACGTTGGGGCAGGAGATATTCACCTCCACCCCGGCAACCTCGGGAACGGCATCCAGCCGTGCCGCAAGCTCGGCATATTCCTCCACGCTATTACCGAAAAAGTTGACGATCACGGGGGTTGAAAGGGTACGCAGAAACGGGACCTTTTTCTCGATGAATGCGTCGATACCCACGTTCTGCAGGCCGATGGCATTCAGCATGCCCCCGGGAGTTTCCACAATGCGCGGCATGGGGTTGCCCGCCCGGGGACGGAGCGAGAGCCCCTTGGTGATGATGGCGCCGATTTTTTCCAGGTCCAGATACTCGGAGAACTCCTCGCCATAGCCGAAGGTGCCCGAAGCGGTCATGACCGGATTGCGCAAGGTGATGCCGGCCAGGTTCACGGAAAGATCAGGTTTTTTCACGGCCGCACCTCGCATCCCGCCTCTTCCCACAGCAGTTCCGTCGTGTCAAACACCGGCCCTTCCTTGCATACGCAACGGTAATCGGGGGCTTTTTCATCATGGGAGGCGCCTTTGACCACGCACCCGAGACACGCTCCCAACCCGCACGCCATGGTGGCCTCCAGGGACACCTGGCAGCGGATGCCGCGCCCGGCGCACATCCTCGCCACGGCCCGCAGCATGGGCTCAGGGCCGCAGGCGAATACGGCGCGACGCTTCCCTTCCAGGGACAGATGATCGCCCAGCACCTCGGTGACCAGCCCCCGGGCGCCGAGGGTTCCGTCATCGGTCGCCACATAGGTGTCGATGCCCAGTCGCTCGAATTCCGTAACGCACAGCACGTCTTCTTTTCTCCTCCCGCCGATGAACACTTTCACCGGGGATGCGTCCACCAGGCGACGGGCAAGGAAGTAGAGGGGGGCCAGACCGAAACCGCCGCCCACCAGGAGTTTCTCTTCTCCCGGTTCACCAGGTGCGAATCCGTTGCCCAGCGGGGCGAGGATATCGACGGAATCCCTTTCGTGGAGATTGCTGAGGATTGAGGTCCCCGTGCCCACGACCTTGTAGAGAATCTCAAGGTAATAGCAACGGCGCGAGTCGGGGTATTCCGTGGAAAAAGTCCCCACATCATAGATGCAGAACGGCCTCCGCAGGAGCGGGTCAACGCCGTCGCGCACCCTTACCATAACGAACTGTCCCGGCTGCGCCTCCAGGATTCCCCGAGGCGCAGTGAGGCGGATTCGGCGATAACCGGGAGATATCTCCAGATTGGATATGACAACCGACCTAAAGTGCATGTTCTTTTCCACCGTGGCTCTTCATCTCGTATTCCATCAGTACGGCATCTTCCCCATTTTCATAGTAGGCCTTCCTCTTTCCGGTAACGACAAAACCGAGACTCTCGTACAGGGAAAGCGCCGGCCGGTTGGTCGGTCGCACCTCCAGTGTCACGAAGGCCGCTCCCCGTGCCTGCATCTCAATGAGTGCCGTTTTCACAAGGAGTCTTCCAATCCCCTTGCCCCTGAACCCCGGACTCACAGCCACGTTGAGAATGGAACCCTCATCAAGAACGATCCTGCAGCAGATATACCCTGCGATGGCGTCGCCAGTTTTCCGGGCAACCAGAGGAAACGAAAGGGACGACGACAATTCATCCAAAAAGTGTTGACGGCTCCAGGGCAAGGGAAAGGAGACCGTTTCTATGGCAAGAACTTCTTCCAGGTCGGCTTCCGTCATGGTCTGGACAACAATATTTTCCAAGGGTTCCTCCCAGTGACGCGGGCAATGATACCCACACACTTCACGTGATGTAAACTATTTTTTCCCACTTACCGGGGAAATCGGACATTAGGTCGAATGGCGCCCCCCCCGTGTTCCACCCCTTCGTCCCTTCCGTATCAGATGCACCTGAAGCACTCGTTCCCGGCAGTGGCAAATCCCAGATTGGATTTGACATTTCAGTATCAATACCGTAAAAATATGTCTCGCTTTTTCAGACAGGAGGACGTGCTAGTGAGCAGCGGCAGGGTAACCTACAAGGATGCAGGAGTTGATATCGATTCAGGCAATAACTTCGTGAAGTTGATAAAGCCTCTGGTCAAGGCTACCTACCGGCCCGAGGTTATGGCCGATATCGGCGGCTTCGGAGGTCTTTTTTCCCTCAATACTTCAAAATACCGGAACCCGGTTCTTGTGTCGGGCACCGACGGTGTAGGAACGAAGCTGAAACTCGCCTTCCTTGCCGACCGTCACGACACTGTCGGAGTAGACCTGGTTGCCATGTGCGTCAACGATATTATCGTACAGGGTGCCGAGCCCCTCTTCTTTCTGGATTACCTCGCCACGGGAAAACTGGTGCCGGAAAAGGCCGCCGAGGTAGTGAGAGGGATTGCCCAGGGGTGTTCCCAGGCCGGATGCGCCCTCATCGGCGGGGAGACCGCTGAGATGCCCGGATTCTACGGAGAGGGAGAATATGACCTGGCCGGCTTTGCCGTGGGTGTTGTGGAGCGGGACGCCATCATCGACGGTTCATCCATAACCGTGGGGAACAAACTGATTGGAATCGCCTCCAGCGGGTTGCACAGCAACGGCTATTCCCTTGCCAGAAAAGTCCTCTTCGATATGATGGGTCTCGGCATCCACTCGGTGCTCCCCGGCCTCGACAGGACAGTTGCTGAGGAGTTGTTGACACCGACACGTATCTATGTAAAGACCATACTGAACCTCATGCGCGATTTCCACATCAGCGGCATCGCTCATATAACGGGCGGCGGTCTTCTGGAAAATGTCCCGAGAATCCTTCCCAACGGCTGCAAGGCCGTCATCAGAAGAAGTTCATGGATCATGCAGGACATATTCACCATCCTCCAGCAGGGTGGCTCCATCGAGGATCAGGAGATGTTCCGTACCTTCAACTGCGGGATAGGTATGGTGCTCGCGGTTCCGGAGCAGGAAGCGGAAGAGGTTCTCATCAGGCTTTCCGGCCTCAATGAAGAGGCCTTTCTCATCGGAGAAATCGCGAAATGCGATCTGGGCAGGGAGTGCGTCGAGCTTGTCTGATTCCGGCACACCGCATATTCCTGCCGCGCACCCGCGCGGACCAGTTCGAGTCGGTGTGCTTGTCTCCGGCAACGGTTCCAACCTGCAATCCATCATCGACCATAGCGAGCAAGGGAAAATTCATGCGTCTGTCGTCTGCGTGATAAGCAACCGCGAGGATGCCCATGCACTGGAACGGGCCCGCAGGCATGGAATCCCCGCAATCCACGTCGATCACCGCTCCTATCCTGACCGCTTCTCCTTTGACGCTGCCGTGGTGCAGATTCTCAGGGACCATCAGGTTGAACTCGTGGCCCTGGCCGGATTCAACCGGATTGTTTCCCGTGTCATGCTCGACGCCTTTCCCACGGCCATACTCAATATCCATCCTGCCCTCCTTCCCGCCTTTCCGGGGAACCACGCCCAGCGTCAGGCGCTGCACCACGGCGCCAAGATTGCCGGATGTACCGTTCACTTCGTGGATTCGGGCACGGATACCGGACCCATCATCGCCCAGGCAGCGGTTCCCGTTCTTGATACGGATACGGAAGACACCCTTTCCCGGCGCATCCTCGCCGAAGAGCACAAAGTCTATCCCGCTGTCATCCAACTGTACGCGGAAGGAAAACTTCGTGTTGAGGGGAGGAGGGTTTTTGTGGAAGGAGGGAGTGAGGCGGTCAGCAGCTATCTTGAGAACCCGCCGCTCGAATCCGTCCGCTCGATTCCCGCCACCATACCGTCCAGTCAAAATCCCGGTAATCCATCAGAAGAGCGGCAGGGATGACGGTGTCCAATTCCCGTATGCGCTGACCCAGCAGCACATCGGTACATTGTTGAAACAGCCCCAGCTCTTCCTGAAAGCATTTCCTGAATTCCCACCGGATCTCTTCCAGGACCAACGGATCCTCACCGGGAAAATTCATCGTACACCACTCGTCGTGGAACATTTCGCCCGACTTGTCGATGAGCGGGAGTCCATGCAGTCTGCACGTCATGGGACGATGCCTATAGGCACGGCACCCTCCGTCCTCACCCACCAGCGGGCAGGGGGTTTCATCATCCTCCGGCATCAGTGCATCCCATTCTTCTTCGGACCGGAGGTTCAGTATGTAGGGAGGAGAAAAATCAGGCCATACGGATTGGAGGTGTGCGCATCGTTTTTCCGCCTTCTCAAGAATCGGCAACCGTACGTCGGCCGGCAACCGGTCAAACCCCTCTTTCAGGTAAACAGCATCGAGCAGGGTAATGTCGAAAAGGCCGCGGCAGCAGGATGAACATCCCCGGCCGCACACGACACGTTTCCCGGCAAAACGCACGGACCGTTCAAACCATTCATCCACGGAGGAAAGAAGGGTTCCATACCGGTTGAGCACAATGTCAAGGGACTGTTTCATGACAACACCATGAGGAAGGGAAAGAGAACGGAGGAATGATTGGATACGGGGTTTTCCACGGGTACCTTTCCCGGGAGGACAGGATACGTTGCACGGAGGCGACGACAGCCGGGAGACGCCTCCGCGCTCTTGCAGACAGGAAATATCGTCAGGAGAGAATATCCGATTTGGTGAACACCGCTTTCATCCAGTACCCTGCCTGTTCGATATTCTCCCGGCCCCCCTCCTCCCGATCCACAAGGGTCACCACGCCCAGCACCCTCATTCCCTCTTCTTCGGCACGCCGTATGGCCTTCAGGGACGATCCGCCGCTTGTTACGACGTCCTCGACGATAACGACCCGCGCTCCCTCCGGAAGGTTTTTTCGCCCCTCGAGCCAGGCCCCGGTCCCGTGGCCTTTCGGTTCTTTTCTGATGATGAACGCCGGAATGGGACGGCCGTTGAGGAAACTGACGACCGAGAGAGCCGTGGCGATGGGATCCGCCCCCAAGGTAAGGCCGCCGACACCATCGATATCTTCAATGTCGTTCAGTGCCTCGAAAAACAGCCGTCCGGTCAGGTACGCACCCTCTGGATGGAGTGTGGTCTGTTTTCCGTCAAAGTAGAAGTCGCTCTCCGCTCCGGAGGACAATACGACCTTTCTTTTCTCATAGGACTTTTCAAGAATAATCTGTTTCAGTTTTTGACGATCGGTCATGGGATGGACTACTCCTTGTTGAATAGAGCGAGCTGTGCTTCTGGGGACATGATGGGGAATTCCAGGGGGTATCCGCCGGAGAAGCAGGCACGACAGTACGTGGTATTTTCCGTCCCCACCGCGGAGATCATCCCCTCCTCCGACAGGTATCCCAGGGAGTCGGCGGTGATGTATCTGCGTATCTCCTCGATGGTGTGGGACGATGATATGAGCTCTTTTCGCGTGGGGGTGTCTATGCCGTAGTAGCAGGGGAAGCTGGTGGGGGGGGACGAAATCAGCGCATGAACCTCCTTTGCGCCGGCGCTCCGTATCATCTTTACGATCTTCCGTGATGTCGTGCCCCGCACAATGGAATCGTCGATGACGACGACCCTTTTGCCTTGGATGATATCGCGCACCGGATTAAGCTTTATCTTTACGCCGAAGTGGCGTATGGCCTGCTGTGGCTCGATGAAGGTGCGTCCGACGTAATGGTTGCGCATCAGGCCGAATTCGAAGGTCATACCCGATTCCTGGGCATATCCGAGGGCCGCCGGAACACCCGAGTCGGGCACGGGGATGACGATATCGGCGTCAATCCTGTGCTCCCTGGCAAGCTGCCGCCCCAGCTCCTTCCGCACCATGTAGACATTCTTGCCGAAGATCCGGGAGTCCGGCCGGGCAAAATAGATGAATTCAAAGATGCAGGGTGTCGGATTCACCTTCCTGAAGGGGAAAAAGGATCTGATACCGTCGGCATCGATGAAGATTACCTCCCCCGGTTCTATCTCCCTGACGAAGTGCGCTTCGATAAGGTCCAGGGCACAACTCTCCGACGCCACCACATAGGAATCTCCGCGCTTTCCGAGGCAGAGGGGGCGGAAGCCATTCGGGTCCCTGACCGCAATCATCTGGGTCTCGGTCAGGAAGAGGAGACAGTAGGCTCCTTCCACGCGTTCCAGCGCTTCGGTGATGCGATCCAGCAGGGAGCTTGTTTTGGATGTCGCCAGGAGATGGATAATGATTTCCGTATCC
>JAAZOO010000430.1 GCA_012797715.1 Geobacteraceae bacterium
ACCTCTCCATTCAGCGTCGTTCCGGGCAAGGGAGAAACCGATTGCGCCGAGAGGGTCAACATCGATAAGCAGCGTGGCATCCCCACCCTCCGCAAGGGCGACTGCAAGGTTGAGGGCAACCGTAGTCTTGCCGGTACCGCCTTTTGAACTCACTATGGAAAGTATATTCGCCATGGTGTCTCCCCAATCCGTATGACACTGTACATGCCGTTACCGCACCGCCGTCACAAACGACCCGAATTCTCGCGAATGGCCGATACAACCTCGGTTATCTTGTGCATGACAACACCCGTCCTGGCGGTGCCGTCACACACGAGAGCGACGAAGCGCTCGCAATCCGCATCGACAACCTGAACAAAAATCGAACCTTGTTCACAGGTGAGCAACGTGAATCTGGGCGCTCCCAAACCCGTCGCGGGGCAAAGCCGGTACGATGCGTCCAGCCAGTCGCACACTGCGGCAACCACGCGGTCCGTTTCAACGCGAATGCCGTCCGATTGATGAAGCGAATGAATTCTGCCGCCGGTATCCGCCACGAGAGAATACAGATATCCCGGCGCTGATGAAAGTTCCTGCAGAAACGCCGATTCCGGACCGCAGGGGGATTCTTCCCGGGACTCGGCGCCGACGGAGCGCTCGAGTTCCCCTGTCACAAGGGATGCCCGCCGATTTTCATCCTCGGGAAAAACCTCTCCCAGCAGGAAGACATGGCTTGCATCGATTGCCATTTCGCCGTGCCTGGCCTCAAGCAGGACTCCGGGGTCAGCCATCAGGGAAGAGAGCGCGGCGCTGACATGGGCCTTCAGGCATTCCCGGAGTGTGCATCGGGAAAGTAATCCGGCCTCTTCCAGCAGCGCACCGAGCTTTTTCGACTTGCCCAACGAACGGTATTTGTGCACGACCTCAGTGAGCTTCTCCCTGGGAACCATCCCGATACGTTCCAGGAACGAACCGAAGTTCTCTGTTTGGCTGTTGCTCACCGCCCAGGCGATATGCCCGTCCTTCATGACGACCACGCCCACCTGCCGGGAATCCTTCACGGCACGGAGAAGACCGCTCCATCGTATCTCCACGGCATTCTTCAAGGCATCGCGAAAAGGGTGTCCATCAATGAGTTCAAGCACATCGTCGGCCACGAACAACTCCACACGGCGGTTCAGGTGTACGGGGCGCCTCCGGCGGACGCCCTTTTCACCCCTGAACCCTATTTTTTCGTAACGATGAATTCTCCGTACGGATCCCCCACCTCAATCCCCTTTGTCTGGCGGCAGACAAAGGTATCCATTCCGTCCGGGTAGGGATCCGCGTAGGCCAGATCAAAGAAGGCCTGGCTCAGCCCGCGCAGCATGTAGCCGCGAAGCCCTTCTCCTCCGCTGTCCGCCTCATAGTAATCGAAGGCGCGGATAACCATCTTCTCTCCCTCTTTCAACTGCACGATTCCCGATTTCGCCCAGCCCCAGGCGGTAAAGGCCGCGTAGGCGCCGCGCAGGATATCCTTCTCCCCTTCGGTAACCATGGGCAGAACAACATCATTGAATATGTCGGACGTGATGATGCCGCACCCCGTGTGGTATCCGCATTCATAGGCGGCTCGCACCAGGCCTTCTTCCACCTCTGCTTTCCTGTCGGGCGGGGCGGCAGCCATGATCCTTTCGGAAAAAGTATTCAGGAGCTTGACGGGAAGCAGGTTCACCAGAACCTCGTATTCGGGTATCAAACCGTTCTCATCACCCTGGACGGTTATCTTGGCCAGGGATTTTACCACGGTATCGCGCATGACGGTCATGAATGGACTCCTCCTCTCTCAAGACACCTTTACAATGAACTTCCCTTCCGGATCACCGGCGGCGATACTGGCAACCTCGGTGACCGTATAGCTCTTCAGGGGCTTGTCGAAGGCCGCGCCGAACATGGCGGCCACGTACCCGCACGTGAAGTGGTTCACGGGCCTGTCGCTGTTTCCCCACTTCATGATCCACCCTTCGTCCAGGTGGGAACGGACCAGGCGAACCTCGCCTCCCTGCTCGTCGCCGGTAATTATCATTTTCCCGAGGCCGAATACCGAAAAATACTCCCTTCCCACATTGCACTTGTCCTGTGCCGACGTCAGTCCGTTCTGCCGGATATAATCGTCGAAAACCGCCCGCATGGTTTCCTCGACCACCTCCCGGAGTATCTCGATTCCGTTTATGTCTTCCAGCTCCCGTGCCATTTTCGTTATCAATGCCAGATAGTGGTGGGAATGCATCACCACCGGATGACCGTTCAAAAACTGGCGATTCGTCTCGGCATCCATCGTAAAATCCACTCGCAACGCCATATGACGACCCTCCTAGAATGAGTGGCTGAGCTCTTCAAACAGTTTCTTTGTCTTGTGGCGGATGATGCCGAGCTTGGATGCATCGGGCGTGACAACCGCGGCCACCGCGTCCCCCACCGGCTTGCACAGGATCACCGCCCTGCCGTACTCGACAAACATGTCCTGGAACATGTTCACATTCAACTCGGCTCCCATTTCTTCTATGCCGTTTATGGCATGGGCAAGCGAAGCGCCCAGTTCATCTATGTTCACCCTGGCGCTGCTCCCTGCCGATTCGATGACAAAGCCGTCCCGGCCGATAACAACGACGGCGTCGATGCCCGATATTTCCAGCAGATCATTCAGAACCTCCGCCGAGCTTCTTCCTTCCTGTTGCATCTGAAGACTCCTTTCTTCCACCTCTCGTAGGGGATTGACGGATTTTTCCTTGGCCTGCCTGTCAAGCAGCACGACAGCTTCCATGATAGCGTGCTGGACCGACAGTCCGATAGTCGACTTCTCGGATGCGACTCCGGGTATGAAGTGAAATGTCCCCTGATCCCAGGCAAGGAGATCGGCAAGGCCTTCCAGACCCGACTTCTTGCCGGAATCCGCTGAGACAAGTTCACCAGCCACAAAGAATATCTTGCCCTCGGTTCCGTCCGGATGCCGCACGAGTTGAATCATGCCGCTCTTCGAGCTGGAAGAGAGGAACTGGAGAAGATCCGTAATGTGGGTCAGGGAAAGATTGCCTTTGAGTCCGGTATCGCCTTTCCCCGCTACGATGCTTTCCTCAAGTTGAACAGGCATTGCAGTACCCTCACGAAAACGAGCAGGGAAACTCCCGCAGGAGAGGATTTCCCTACAGGATGAAACGGCATGCGGCGTTCCATTGGCCGTCAACGGTATTGCGCGAATCCCGTGGAAAAGCACGCAGACCAGCCACGCGTCCGCTCCGTCACCGCAAGCGCTACTTGAAGGCCAGCATGGTGGCAGTCTGGTTGATATGCCCGATATACTGCTCACCATAGGTGCTGAATCCGATTGCCTGGACACCGGAGAACAACTCGGCGTATTCCCTGGTCAGATTCTTCTGCTTGAGTTCCAGTGTCCGTAAGATGCAGTTGAAGTTGATTATGGCGGACAGTCCGCCCAGCTCTTCACGGGCCCGGGCAATCGCCTCCCTGGTATCTCCGATGATGTCGGTAGATTCCAGGAGAGACAGCTCCATCCCTTCCATCACCCCGCAGTATAAAACCATGCTGTCGCCACGGAACTGCTGCGGACTGCGCACGTACGGCT
>JAAZOO010000431.1 GCA_012797715.1 Geobacteraceae bacterium
CGTGGTGGAACCTGTGAGGAAAGGGATCAGGCCGCCCTTTTGCGCGGTGTCCGAGGCACAACCCTCGGTTTTTCCCTTCCGCAGATGACATCTCGGGTTACAACAATTTCACCGTGCAGCTTGCGGGACGGCACTTCGAACATGGCGTCCAGCAGGACCCTTTCCATGAGGGTGCGCAGACCCCGGGCTCCGGTGCCGCGGCGAAGCGCCTCGCGGGCCACGGCTCGGAGGGCATCGTCGGTGAAACGGAGCGCGACATTTTCCATGGAGAAGAGCCTCTGGTACTGCTTGACGATGGAGTTCCTGGGCTCGTGAAGGATTCTGACGAGGGCCTCCTCGTCCAGTTCCGACAGCACGGCTGTTACGGGAAAACGTCCGATAAATTCCGGGATCAGTCCGAAACGGAGAAGATCGCCCGTGGTATAGTCATCGGCAGGTTCATCTTCCCCCATTTCCGGCTCCCGTGTTGTCGAAAAACCGACACTCCGCGCAGTCACCCGCTGTCGGACGATATGTTCCAGACCGGCGAAGGCACCCCCGCAGAGAAAGAGAATATTGGTCGTGTCCACCTGGAGGAATTCCTGTTCAGGGTGCTTGCGGCCCCCTTTGGGAGGGACATTCACCACCGAACCCTCGACAATTTTCAGCAGCGCCTGCTGCACCCCCTCTCCGGATACATCCCGCACAATAGAGGGTGAGTCGCCCTTGCGGGCAATCTTGTCAATCTCGTCGATGTAGATGATACCCCGCTGGGCCCTTTCGATGTCATAGTCGGCTGCCTGGAGCAGGCTCACCACGACATTTTCCACGTCCTCCCCCACATAGCCTGCCTCGGTGAATTTCGTCGCATCGACGATGGTGAACGGGACGTGAAGGGTCCGGGCAAGGGTTTTCGCCAGCAGGGTTTTCCCCGATCCGGTGGGTCCGATAAGGAGAACATTGCTCTTCTGGAGTTCGACCTCTTCCTCCCCTCCGCGGACCTGAATCCTCCGGTAGTGATTGTAGACGGCGACCGAGAGGACTTTCTTGGCGTACTCCTGGCCGATCACGTAGTCGTCGAGAATGTTCTTGATTTCCAGGGGGGTAGGAAGACGGCCCGCGTCACGGACCGCCCCGGCAGACGAGCCACGCATTCTCTTTCCGTGGAGAATCCCTTCGCAGACCTCAACGCATTCTTCGCAGATACGGCCGCTCATGCCGTCAACAAGCCCGCCCGCCTCCGCGCGGCTCCTTCCGCAGAAAGAGCACGTTTCATCCGCATGTTCTTCATGATGTCTTTCCATTGCGGCCTCCTTTCCGCCCCCCCGTCCTGTCACGCCTAGGCAGCCTTCGGAATATGGTACTTCGTTAGGAACGAATCCGCGTCCCATCCCTTGCGTGTCGTGTCGCACATCCGGCGGATGTGACTCGAAAGCAGGTTCTTCGCGAATGCATCCTGCTGCTTCAGGACGAACGTGCCGGAATAGCTGAAGCCGTCCTCGAAGACCACCCGGAAGTCGCACGTCTCGAATCCGGCGCCCGTGGAGGAAGACTTCGCCCATAGCTTGAGCACGGCATCGGTTTCCTCCCAAGTTGCCAGAACCACATCGTAAGGGCTCCGCACCGAACCATCCTTACGGGTGATGAGAATACCCCGCACTTCAACCTTTCCCGTACCCGTGAATCCTTTCATGGTCTTGCCTCCTTCCTGCCGTATCCCCGACAGCGGTGGGGAGTTCCGGCTGCCGATTGCCCATGCCACGATGCCCTATAAAAAGCACTAATCGTGCCAAATAGCACAACACACTGAAAAACAGAGGTTTTTTCTTAACCGAATTCGTATGGGCAGAAAGGTTCTCCTTTTAGAACATTTCGCGAACGAGACGCCTGCACAAGAATCAGCCGACAACACCCCCCGAGCCGCGGGGATGCCTCTTTATACGGCATCTGGATACGGGAAACACCGTTTCCACATCACCATCGGCTTTCAGCGGGGACCACCTTTGCCTCCCCTGCTTGCGGGACTCCCTCGCCTGTTCACGACACCACGGAGGAGAAATGGCGACATCTGAACTTCTTCCATCACGAAGCCTATCTCCATACCAAGGTGCCGCAGATCAAGCGCCCCTATCAGGCGTGCGGCGTCAAACTGGTGGCGTTTCGATGCGGGCTAACAATGTATTTGAAAAATAGGTTTTTTGTTGAAATGCGGCTATTCTCGCCTGCAAGGTCTGGCACATGAAATCAATCAAAAAGGAGGGAACGCTTTACGGAAACATGTTGCCCCGAAGGAATGACAAGGGAGGAATGGTAGAAGAGAGACATCAGGCAGGGCAGGCAGGGGACACCGTAGCGGAGGAAGCAATAGAGCTCTCCTTCCAGAGA
>JAAZOO010000432.1 GCA_012797715.1 Geobacteraceae bacterium
CTTGATGAAGAAGAACTGTTCCGGCAAATGGAACGTCGGCACAAACAACGTCAGCAGTCTATTGATGCTGCCTACGCCGGACAAGAGGCGTCAGGCATAATGTGACAAAGTAGAACTAACGAACCACTGCCCCCCCCGATACCACGAATTTCACCGCCTCCTCCACGGTCATCCCGCACTCATACACCTCTTCCGGCCTGAAAAACAGGGCGAATCCGGAGGTGGGATTCGGCATGGTCGGCACGTAGACCACCACGAGACTCTCCCCTTCCCTCTCCACCTCGGCCGTAACAAAGCCGACGGCCCGCACCCCCGTCCGGGGCCACTCCACGAAAACCGCCCGTCGATACGAGGTCTTCCCTTCCTTGAACACCTGGGTCAGCTGTTTGCTTGACGTGTAGATGTACTTGACCAGGGGGATGCGGCTGAGAAACTCGTCCCACCAGCGCAGTATCCTTGTTCCCATCACATTTGTCGCCAGGAGTCCGGTCAGGTAGATGACCACTGCTCCGGTCAGCATGCCGAGACCGGGGAAGTGCGCCCTCCGCCTTGTCATCGCCGTGTAGAGGGTGTCGAGATAGGGCCCCAGAATGCCATCCGCAAAGCTGAATAAAAACTTGAGGATAAATATCGTAAGGCCCAGAGGAATCAACACAAAAAGGCCCGTGACAAATTTCCCTTTCAGATGGTCTACCACTCTTTCCATGGCTCCTCCTCTCTGCGTAGCGTAACAATCGATGGGTGGGGACACTGAGATTTCATGACACTTTAACCGAATCGTGACACGAATGTAACATAGTCATGGGAAAGTCAGGATACCGTACATACCACGAAATACGCATGAGCAACACTTCCATACCGGAAAATGTGGTGCCCGGATTCATACCAAAAGAAGAGAAGGTGCCCGACCTCCTTACGGAGACGCCGCAGAATTTCATGGGATGCTCCCGGGGCATGATGGAAAACGACTGACGATTCCCCCACTCCCGACAGGATGCGGGGAAATAATCAGGCACCGGACACCGGGCCCGGTCCCGGGTAGAGAACACGACTCTTTTCGCATATATTGCGAGATTCTTAACCGTACCGTTACGTAGCTGTAACACAGGAAATCTAGAGTATCAAAAGAAATCATACTCATCCATGGAGGAGACAATGTTCAAGAGAATCGCATGTATTGCAGCGGCGCTGGTTGTGGCGACCGGGGGGATTGCCTCGGCGGAGGCGCTGAAGGTGGACAAGAAGGTGAAGAAGTACCAGGTGGTGGGGGGGGTATCGGGCAATCTGAACAGCATTGGGTCCGACACCCTCAACAATCTGATGACCATGTGGGCGGAGGGGTTCCGGAAGAAGTATCCCAACGTGAACATTCAGATTGAGGGGAAGGGTTCCAGCACGGCGCCGCCGGCGCTGACGGCCGGGACCGCGCAGCTGGGGCCCATGTCACGGGAGATGAAGAGCAGCGAGATTGACGCCTTTGAGAAGAAGTACGGGTACAAGCCCACCAAGATAGCCGTGGCCATCGACACCATTGCCGTGTTTGTGAACAAGGACAATCCCCTGAAGAGCATTTCCCTGGAGAAGGTGGACGCCGTGTTTTCCAAGAACCGCAAGCGCGGGTATGCCAGCGACATTTCCACGTGGGGGCAGCTGGGGGTGACCGGGAAGATGGCGGGCCAGCCCATCAGCCTGTACGGCCGCAACTCCGCGTCCGGCACCTACGGTTTCTTCAAGGAGCACGCCCTTGCCAAGGGTGACTACAAGGACACGGTGAAGGAGCAGCCGGGCTCGGCGTCGGTGGTGCAGGGCATCACCCGGGACAAGAACGGCATCGGCTACTCGGGTATCGGCTACAAGACCTCGGGCGTGAAGGCGCTGGCCCTGTCCGAGAAGGAAGGGGAGCAGGCCTTTGAGGCCAACTACGAGAACGCCCTGAGCAACAAGTATCCCCTGAGCCGCTTCCTCTACATCTACGTGGCCAAGGAGCCGGGCAAGCCCCTTCCCAAGCTGGTGGAGGAATTTCTGAAGTTTGCCGTATCCAAGGAAGGCCAGGAGATCGTGGTGAAGGACGGCTACCTGCCGCTGACCGCCGCCATGACGGCCAAGAGTCTGGACGCCCTCAAGTAGTCGAACTCTTCCATCATTTCTCCACGGGACGGCGGCATGCCGTCCCGTGGGGCATCCCGGCAGACCCGCATCCCCCATTCCGGCTGAAACGCCGTGCGGCAGGCGCCGCTTGAGAACACGGACAGGAGACACCCCGCCCATGAACGACAGATTTCTCGCCCGCGCGAAGAAGAACGACCGGCGTGCCGCGTGGCTGATACATATCGGCGGGTTCTTCGTCATCTTCTCGGTGATAGGCATTCTGGTCCTCATTCTGAAGGTGGCCATCCCCCTGTTTCTCCCTCCCGGCGCGACCCTTGTTTCGTCGGTCCCCTGCGCCGCCCTTTCTCCTTCCCGGACGGTTCTGGCCCTGGGGGTGGACGACGACCTGGTCTCGGGCTACCTCCTGGACGGGACGGGCACCCTTTCCTTCTTCGACACCCGGAGCGGGACGGTCACGGACACGGCATCCCTTGTCCCTCCGGGAGGGGGGGAGGCGGCCGTGGCGGCCGTAGCCGAGGCGCCGGGGAGGCGCTACGACATCCTGTGGAAGGACGGCTCCTTCACCGCCCTGAAGGTGGAGTACTCGGTGAAGGAGGACGGGGAGGGGTCCCGCAGGGAAACGCACGGGGTCGTCACCCTGCTGGAAGAGACACGGCGGGGGGAGGTCCCCCTCCTCTCCCTGGCGCGCATGCCCGATGGGAAGGAGACGGTGCGCGTGGACCTTCTCGCGGGCAACCGCTTTTCCCTCTCCGCCACCGTCCGCGCCGAGTCCCTGGACGGGACCGGGTCGGTGAAGACGGTGACCTCCTCCTTTGGCGGCGACATTCCCGGGACCGTGACTGCGGTGGCCCTGGACGGCAAGGCCCATTTCCTCTATGCCGGGACCGACCGTGGACAGCTTGTGCGCTGGGACCTTTCGGACCGGGAATCCCCCAAGCTGGCGGATACGGTTGCGGCCACGGGGGGCGGCCGTCCCGTGACGGCGCTTTCCCTGGTTTTCGGCGACGTTTCCCTGGCGGTGGGGGATGGGGACGGAAACTATTCCACGTGGTTTCCCGCGGCCGAGAGCGGTCTTTCTGGTTCCACGGCCCTGACGCGCATCCACCCGCTCTCCCCGCGGCAGGGGGCGGTGCGGGCCATCCTCCCCTCCCCCCGGAGCAAGACCCTCTATTCCCTGGACGAAAAGGGGACGGTTGCGGTGGACCACATGACCTCGGAGCGCCACCTCCTCTCCCTGAAGGGGGCAAGCCCCAGTGTCCGTTTTGCCGTATCCGGCAAGGAGAAGGGGGTGCTCGCCCTGGGTCGGGACAGCCGCGTTTCGGTGTGGCGGGTCTCCCTTCCCCATCCCGAGGTGAGCCTCAAGACCCTGTTCGGGAAGGTGTGGTACGAGGGGTACGACAGGCCTGCCCACGTGTGGCAGTCCTCCTCGGCCAATGACGATTTCGAGCCGAAGCTGAGCCTGACCCCCCTCATCTTCGGCACCCTCAAGGGGACCCTGTACGCCATGGTGTTCGCCATACCGCTGGCCCTGTTCGGCGCACTGTACACCAGCCAGTTCATGGGCGCGCGCATGAGGAGGGTCATAAAGCCCGCCATCGAGATCATGGCCGCCATCCCCTCGGTGGTGATCGGATTTCTGGCCGGGCTGTGGCTGGCGCCCCTCCTGGACCACGCCGTGGTGTCGCTTCTGGTCTCCCTGGCCGTGGTTCCCGCCTCGGTGCTCCTCTCCATTGTCCTGTGGAAGAGGATCGGGAACGCGCCGCTCCTGAGGCGCCGCTCCCGCGGCTACGAGTTCCTGTTCCTGGTGCCGGCTCTAGTACTGGGCGTGTACGTCTCGTCCCTGGTCGGCGGGGTGCTGGAGGCGTCCCTGTTCGGCGGCGACTTCAAGCTGTGGCTGTTCGACAGCCTGGGGGTCCGTTTCGACCAGCGCAACTCCATCATCATCGCCTTTGCCCTGGGTCTTGCGGTGGTTCCCATCATCTTCACCATTGCCGAGGACGCCCTGTCCAACGTGCCCAAGAACCTGGCCGCGGCATCCCTGGCCATCGGCGCCAGCCGCTGGCAGACGGCGTGGCGGGTGGTGCTCCCCTCGGCCCTTCCCGGCATCTTCTCCGCGGTGATGATAGGCTTCGGCCGGGCCGTGGGGGAGACGATGATCATCCTCATGGCAACCGGCAACACGCCCATCATGGACTGGAGCATCTTCAACGGCTTCCGCTCCCTGTCGGCAAACATTGCCGTGGAGATACCCGAGGCGCCCGTGTTCGGCACCCTGTACCGCGTGCTGTTCTTCTCCGCGGTGCTCCTCTTTCTCTTCACCTTTATCATCAACACCGCGGCCGAGGTCCTGCGTCAGAAGTTCCGCAGGAAGTACGGCCGGTTCTGACGCGGACGGAGACACCCATGAGCACATTCCGGAAACAGGGGGAACCCAAGGTCTGGGCAACGGCGGCGGCCCTCTCCGCCACCCTCCTCATGATAGCCACGCTGCTGGTGGTGGTCATGGTGAACGGCCTGGGCTATTTCTGGCCGTCGGACCTGACCCTTGCGGCACTGAAGGACGGCTCGAAGCTCCTGGGGGAAAGGTCTGCCCGGGAGAAGGCGACCGCCGCCCACGGCGAGAGGCTCCAGTTCAAGGTGGGCAACCGGGACCTCTACGGCCAGGACTACCGCTGGGTGGACCGGACGGACATCGCCTCCCTTTCCACCCCCGCGGACGCGGTCGCCCTGGAGAGGAGGGAGCACGGCAACTTCTACGGTTTCCTGCACTCCCTCTCCCTGGAGGGGCTGCCTCTGCAGCCTTCCCCATCCCTCTGGGCCGACCTGGAGAAGGCCCTTTCCCTGGTGGCCGCCTCCCGGGACCGGCTTGCCGGCACGGAAAGGGAGATGTCCAAGCTCAACGGCGAGGCGGAGTCCCTGCGGCTGAAGATCCAGAAGCTGGCCTACGGGAAGGGGGACCAGGCCCGCATCGACGACCTCACCCGGCGGCGGGACCGGCTCCTCACCCGTTTCAACACCCTCCTGGAGCGCCTCAACGCCGAAATGGAGGAGCTGCACAAGCCGAAGGCCCTGTTCACGGACGCTTCCGGACAGGAAAAGGAGATCCCCCTCCTGGACATCGTGCGGGCCTGGCGGCCCAACGACATGGGCGTGCCCGCCAAGGCCGCCTTCTACGCGGGAAAGGTGGGGGAGATGCTCCTGGACGAGCCGCGGGAGTCCAATACGGAGGGGGGGCTCTTCCCGGCCATCTTCGGCACGGTGATGATGGTGATGCTGATGAGCGTCTTCTCCCTCCCCTTCGGCGTCATCGCGGCGGTCTACCTGCGGGAGTACGCCCGGGAAGGGGTCATCCTCCGCCTGGTGCGGATTGCCGTCAACAACCTGGCCGGGGTGCCGTCCATCGTCTACGGCGTGTTCGGCCTCGGCTTCTTCGTGTACGGCATCGGCAGCTCCATCGACGCCTTCTTCTACCCGGAGCGCCTCCCCACCCCCACCTTCGGCACCGGAGGCATCCTGTGGGCGAGCCTGACCCTGGCCCTGCTCACGGTCCCGGTGGTGATCGTGTCCACGGAGGAGGGGCTGGCGTCCGTGCCCAAGGGCCTCCGGGAGGGCTCCCTCTCCCTGGGCGCCACCAAGTTCCAGACCCTGGTGAGGGTGGTGCTCCCCATGGCCACGCCCGGCATCATGACCGGCATGATCCTGGCCATGGCCCGGGCAGCCGGGGAAGTGGCCCCCCTCATGCTGGTGGGGGTCGTGAAGCTGGCCCCCAGCCTCCCCATCGACGGGACCTTCCCCTTCTTCCACATGGACCGGAAATTCATGCACCTGGGGTTCCACATCTACGACGTGGGGTTCCAGTCCCCCAACGTGGAAGCGGCCAAACCCATGGTGTTCGTCACCACCCTGCTCCTTCTGGCCATCGTCATCACCGCAACCAGCACCGCCATCGTCATCAGGAACAGGATGAAGCAGAAATACGCCACCAAGGCATTCTGAACTTACGGCAACCACCCACGGAGACTACCCAACCATGGAGCTACGCACGATACGAGCCATCCAGGACCCGGTCCTGGACATCACCAGCCTCAACCTCTACTACGGGGCCTCCCGCGCCCTCAAGGACATCACCCTCTCCATCCCCAGGAAACAGGTGACCGCCTTCATCGGCCCGTCCGGGTGCGGCAAGTCCACCCTCCTGCGCTGCTTCAACCGCATGAACGACCTCCTGGACGATGTGCGCATCGAGGGGAGCATCAAACTGGACGGGGAGGAGATCACCACCCCGGCCCTGGACGTGATCAGCCTGCGCCGCCGGGTGGGGATGGTGTTCCAGCAGTCCAACCCCTTCCCCAAGTCCATCTACGAGAATATCGTCTACGGCCTGCGCATCGCGGGCGTGAAGGACAAGGCGACCCTGGACGAGACCGTGGAGAAGAGCCTGCGCGGCGCGGCCATCTGGGAGGAGGTCAAGGACCGCCTCCACGAGTCGGCCCTGGGGCTCTCCGGGGGACAGGCCCAACGCATCTGCATCGCCCGCGCCATTGCCGTGAATCCCGAAATCATCCTCATGGACGAGCCCTGCTCCGCCCTCGACCCCATCGCCACCGCCAAGATCGAGGAGCTTATCAACGAGCTCAAGGAACGGTACACGGTGGTCATCGTCACCCACAACATGCAGCAGGCGGCGCGCGTCTCCGACTACACCGCCTTCCTCTACCTGGGCGAGCTGATTGAATTCGACGAAACAAAAAAGATCTTCACCAACCCGGACAACCGCCACACGGAAGACTACATCACCGGCCGGTTCGGGTAGGAATGGAAACGAGCGAAAAGGGAAAGGCCGGACCCTACACGGTCCGGAACAGGGTACGCCATGGAAAGAGAACACAGTATCAGACAGTATGACGCGGAACTGAACGAAATTCGCACCCTGCTCCTGCAGATGGGGGGGAAGGTGGAGATGATGATCTCCAATTCCATCAGGGCACTCGTGGAGCGGGACTCGGACCTGGCGGACGACACCATCCTCTCCGACCACGAGGTGAACCACCTGGAGGTGGTCACCGACGAGAAGTGCCTGGAGGTGCTGGCGCGGCGCCAGCCCGCGGCCCGCGACCTGCGCTTCCTCACCCTGGCGCTCAAGATAGTGACCGACCTGGAACGCATCGGCGACCAGTGCGTGAGCATCTGCAACCGCGTCAAGGAGCTGAACGAAGAGCCCCCCCTCAAACCCTACATCGACCTGCCGCGGCTGGCCGACGCCGCCCGCGCCATGGTGCGCGAGGCCCTGGACGCCTTCGTGCGCGGCGACGAGCAGCTGGCCGTCACGGTCTGCGAAAACGACCAGCTGGCCGACGACCTCAACCTCCAGATCCAGCGCGAACTCCTCACCTTCATGATGGAAGACCCCACCACCATCACCCGCGCCCTGAAACTCAACTACATCTCCAAATGCCTGGAGCGCATCGCCGACCACGCCACCAACCTGGCGGAAATGGTGATCTTCATGGTCAAGGGAAAGGACATCCGGCACACCGCCCCGTCCTGACCCCCCTCCCCCGGAACCTGCCGCCGCCGCGACAGAAGTTTATCCCGCCCGCAACACGGACGTAACACCACCATGGGATAGTGCCCCCATCACCCTGTGAGAGGATCTCATGAACGTTCTTCTTGCCGCTGCGGCTCGCGCCCGCGCGGCACGATTCAAGGCCCGCGACCCGTTCCGCAGCCAGCGGGAAATCTTCCGCACACTCATCGCCCGTGCGCGGCATACCCGCTTCGGCAGGGATCACGGCTTCGGAGAACTGTGCGGGCTTCCCTTTGACACTGCCTTGCAGCGCTACCGGATGAACGTGCCCATCCGCACGTATGCCGATTTCTGGAGGGAATATTTCGCCGTTCACTCCTGCACCGACCACGGCCGCATGCGTCTCACCCTGGACAATGTCACTTGGCCGGGACGCATTCCCTGGTTCTGCGAGACATCCGGCACAACGGCCCCCACCAAGTTCATCCCTTTCACCAGCGAGATGTTCGCCGAGAACCGTCGCGCCGCCCTGGACCTGACCGCATGCTATCTGGCAGGGAACCCCTCCAGCAAGCTCATGGGGGGCAAACTGCTGTACATGGCGGGAAGCACGCACCTGAAAGAGGTGGGAAACGGGGCATGGAGCGGTGACATGAGTGCCATCACCCTGCGCAACCGTCCCTGGTACCTGCGTCCGTTCGTGGCGCCCGACACTGCCGTGTCCGCCCTTCCCTGGGAGGAAAAGGTCGACCACATGGCCCGGCTCCTCCTGGAAAGCGGCACCATCCGCGGCATCTCCGGAGTTCCTCCCTGGATTCTCCTCCTCCTGAAGAGGTGCTCCGAACTGGGGGGGAAGGAGGCAGGGCGCCTCCTCCCCCACCTGGAACTCATTATTCACGGCGGAACGGGTATGAAACCCTATAGAAGCGAATTCGAACACCTGTTCGGGGAACGCCCTCCCGTGTTTCTGGAGCTTCTCCCCTCTTCCGAGGCGTTCATGGCCTTCCAGATCCCGGGAGACGACCTGATGCGCTTCGCTCCCTTCTACGGCGTGTTCTTCGAGTTTGTCCCCTTCGAGTCCCTGGACGAACGGGGCGTTCCCGCGCCCGATGCCGAAACGGTGCCTCTGTGGGAGGTGGAGACAGGCCGCCGCTACGCCGTGATCCTTTCCACCTGCGCCGGCCTGTGGCGCTACCACATCGGAGACACCCTGCGCTTCGTCTCCCGCGACCCGCTGTTCATGGAATTCACCGGCAGGGACCGCTTCCTGGACCGATTCGAAGAGAAGGTTACCCAGGGAGAGGTGGAAGAAGCAGTTGCAGAGCTGAACCGGCACGAGGGGGGTGCTGTCCGCGAGTTCATGGTGGGGGCCGACATACCCGGCCGGCGCCATCTCTGGGTTCTTGCGGTGCAGCCCGGAAGCGAACGGAACGAAGAACGGTTCGGCCGTATCCTTGACGGAAACCTGACCGCACGGAACGCGGATTACGCGGCATTCCGGGAACAGGGAAGGATCCATCTGCCGCGGGTCATCATCGTGGATGAACAGGAAATCTACCGGTGGTCAAAGGAGCGGAGAGGCAGGCTGGGGGGACAGAGCAAGATACCCCACATCGACCCCACACCGGATGGAGAGATGGTGCTGGACCTGGCACGGTATTCCCAAGGAATCCTCTCCCCAAAATGAACAAAGCACTCCATGCACGTATGCTCCCTTTCTCCAGCCCATGTGCAACCTCGGCACGGCTGGGAGAAAAGTCACATACTTTTTCACTACCCGTAACAGGGCTGACACTTTCTCACGGTACTCTCGCGGCACACATCCCGGGGTCGGAACGCGGTCCGTACCGCGGCCTGTTCGGGGGAATGGCCTTGCATGGTATATCAACGTAAAAAAGGAGGAACCAGTGAAAAAGAAGATGATTGCGGCAGGACTTGTGGCGGCGCTGGCCGTCGTGCAGAGC
>JAAZOO010000433.1 GCA_012797715.1 Geobacteraceae bacterium
AGTAACTCAAGTTCCGTCATCTTCTCATCGGCCATGTGCAGCGCCCTCTTCCTGCACTATATTCTCCCCGCGGCGACGAGGTTTCCTTCGCCTCCGCCTCCGTTTCTTTCGGGGAGTCTCCTCCGCCGGTGCCTCCGTCGATTCCGCCGGAGGGTTTTCGAGGAGAAAGGTCTTCCACCATGTAAGGGCCTCATCACGCTCTCCTTCGGTGCCCGCCGTGAGTCCCAGATATGTGAGGGCCTCCGTAAACTCGGGCCTGCCGGCGAGCGTGGAGGGTCTGCGGGGCGGCATTCTGCACAGGGAGGTTTTCAGGGCAATGATGGAGTTCAACCTGCCAGCCACCCGGCCCGGGATGTGAGCGCTCCTCGATATCTCTTCCAGGAAACTGGCACAGGTCTCATCCAGCGCCTGGCGCCTGGGAATGCCCTCCCGGTGACGAGCCAGCGCGGTCTCCTCCATGCGGGGACCGAAAAGCGCCGCCAGGAAGAGCGCCACGGATACCCCCTGCCCGCTGCCAACCAAGTCGTCGACCCCGGCAAGGTTCCTGTCCAATGCCTGAAAGTGTGTTTCCTTCTCACGGACCCAACCGGCAAGACCGGGAAAGAGAGAGGCCAGAAGCCCGCTCTCCTCGAGCAGTCTGAAGGTCGGACGCGCAAAGCCAAGAAGGAACAACTTTTGCAATTCCTCGTACAGCCGTGAAGGAGAAGCGCGGGATATGGTCGAACTGAGTTCACGGATGCTCTCCCACGCGGTTGTCTCTATGTCGAAACCATGGGATGCAGCGAACCTCACGGCACGGAGCATCCGAACGGGGTCTTCCGTGAAGCGCACGCGGGGGTCCCCGATGGAGCGGATGAGCCGGTCCTTCAGGTCGGCAAGCCCCATGCAGTAGTCCACCACAGAGGCGTCTGCGATATTGTATGCCAGGGCGTTGATGGTAAAGTCCCGGCGGAGGGCATCCTCCTCGGGTGTCCCGAAAATGTTGTCCGCGAGAACCATCCCGTTCGCATCCTTCATGTGGCGGACGTGCCGCCGGTCCCGTGTCGTCTCATCGGGCTCGACCGTATCCGAAGGGTCGGCTGAGCGACGGAAGGTGGACACCTCCACGATCTCGTCCTGGAAACGCAGGTGTGCCAGTCTGAACCGGCGACCTACGAGACGACAGTTGTGAAAGAGTCTCTTGATCTGGCCTGGCGTCGCGTTGGTACCGATATCGAAATCCTTCGGCGTCCTTCCGAGGAGAAGATCGCGGACGCAGCCACCCACCAGGTAGGCCATGAAACCCCGGGAATACAGCCTGTAGAGCGTCCGAAGCGCATTCGGGCTCACCTGCTTTCGCGAGATGCGGTGTTCCTTCCGGGGCACGATCCTTGGCTCCATGGGCATCAACATACCATACCCCGCCTGAAAATCAAAGGGTGGTGCGGATAAAGATGTTTCATTTCCTGATGGCTTTGTCATCCCGAAATCCAGATATCAACATTCTCCCGATCCGAGACAATAAGAAAGGGTATCCATTCGGCCTGATCTCCCGAATGGATACCCTTGTTCGCTAACTCATATGGTCAACCGGAGTCAACCCGCTGCTTCTTCCTTGCCTTTCCTGACAACGGCCCTCTTGTCCTCCGGAGGAGGAGGCGGCACGGGGCCGGTGATCTTCGATATGGCTCGGAACTTCGGAGGACA
>JAAZOO010000434.1 GCA_012797715.1 Geobacteraceae bacterium
CACACGAACACCTCACGATTCACTCTAATAAAGTATCCATAATTGTAGGAAACATTCAGGAAATTTTCATCTAAAGTTTCCGCATCACGAGCCGAAACAGGAATACAGGCGGTCAAACACGCGCCTTGTGTCCGGGAGGCGGCGTTTTCAGGTCTTCCACGGAAACGGCATTCCCCGTGCGTTCTGCTCGTTCCGTCTGCCCTGACCATAGAACGTTTTCGGAAAAGACGGATTTCACACATACCCGTGCCGCCACATCACGCAACTCACCAGCTACTTGCAGAGGTATCGTCAGGTTGCACGGGGAGAGCCACCCCTCCGGCACACACCCTGTTCATACCTCCTCACGTTCACAATACGGTTCTCTGAGCACACATAGAAAAGGAGCAGCGATGGAGGCATCGGAAAAAGCGGCGAAACAGTACCTGACCTTCAAACTGGCCCACGAGACGTTTGCCGTGGATGTGGCCAGGGTACGGGAAATCCTGGACTTCATCAGCATCACCAAGGTGCCCCGGACTCCGGATTTCATGCGGGGGGTCATCAACCTGCGCGGCAGCGTCGTGCCGGTCGTGGATATGAAACTGAAGTTCGGCATGGAAGAAACGGAAAAAACGGTGGACACCTGCATCATCGTCCTGGAAGTCACCGTCGAGGGAGAGACGATCATCGTCGGAGCCCTCGCCGACTCCGTGGAGGAGGTGCTGGAACTGGAGCCGTCCCAGATAGAACCGACGCCCCGCATCGGCATGAAGCTGAACATCGATTTCATCAGCGGCATGGGGAAACTGGGCGAGGAATTCGTCATCATCCTGGACACGGACAGAATCTTTACCTTCGAAGAAGCAGAGGCATTGCAGGAAACAGGCGAAGCCGACGTCGCCTGACAACCTGAAGACAGTACAAAGGAAAGGAACAGCCATGAGTATTTCTGGAAAATCAAACGGTTTGAGCCTAAAGGGCACGATCATGGCCGGATTCGCGATTGCCGCCGTCATCGTCGGCATCATCGGAGGATTCGGCATCTACCGCATCAACAGCATCACGGAATCGTACGGCAAGAACCAGGCACCGTATGCGTCGCTGATAGCCGTAACGGGCGCTGTCCGGAACGAGCGCCTCGCCTTGCACGACATCATCTCGGCAAAAAGTGCGGCGGAGGCAAAAAACAAGGCGGACGCCCTCAGGGAACTGGACGCCCGGATCTCGGCCGCCGTTGCTCTGCTGGAAAAACAGGCAGCCTCTCCGGAACAAAAAACAGGGGTCGCTTCCCTGAAAAAAGCACTCGCATCCTTCACTTCCTCCAAAGACGCGGTGCTCCAGCTTGCCCGGAACAATCGGATGGAAGAGGCAGCCAAGGCTCTCCGCGACCCTGAGTTCCACAAGGCATCCGGAGCCTTGTCCGCCTCGCTCCAGAAACTGGCGGAAGAGATGTCCGTCGGCCTGGAAAAGTCCGCTGCTCCCTCCGGAGCGGCGGCAGGAGGGACCGACACGACCCTGCTGATTGCCCTTGCCCTGGGCATGCTCGCCGCACTGGGCCTGGGAATCGTCCTGAATGGGATCGTCCAGCGTCAACTGGGCGACGACCCGAAACATGTTGCTGAAATCGCGCAGAGAGTGGCTGCGGGCGATCTTTCCCTGGAGATCGACATGACAGGGAAAGACGCAGGCAGCATTCTGGGATCGATGAATGGAATGGTCCGCGCCATCAAGGAGCTGGTGGGCGACACCCACATGCTGGCGCAGGCCGCGGCTGCGGGCAACCTCACGGCCAGGGCAGACGAGAAGAAGCACACCGGAGAATTCCAGCGCATCATCTCCGAAGTCAACGGCATGCTCGACGCAACCCTCGGGCCTGTCCACCACGCTGCCGAGCACATCAACCAGCTGAGCCGCGGCGAGATATTCGACGAGATAACCGACGGCTACAACGGCGATTTCGCCGAACTGAAAGAAAGCCTCAACCGCCTGAGAAATGCCCTGGAGGCCGTGCGCCTCGACGTGCGCGAGGTCTGCATCGCATCCTACGAAGGATACCTGGACACCCGGGTCGACACGGGCAAGCACGAGGGGTTCTTCTCCAAGGTCGCCGGAGGAATGAACAACATCTTCGAAAACATGACCGCCCCCCTCAAGGTTTCCATGGACTATATCGGCAAGATCAGCAGGGGAGAACTTCCCGAAACGATAACCGAAGAGTACCGAGGCGATTACAACAAGCTCAAGGACAGCATCAACGCCCTGGTCGACACCATGAGCGGGCTGCGAGGAGAACTGGGCACCCTGATCCAGGCGAGCAAGAACGGCGACCTGAGCGTGAAGGGAGACGTCACCCGGTTCCAGGGCGAATGGGCCGACATCGTGAAGGGCCTGAACGAGCTCATCTACGGCTTCGGCGCCCCCATCAGGGTGATCTCCTCCTACCTGAACAAGATAAGCAACGGAGAAATCCCGCCCCGCATCGTCAACCACTACAACGGGGCGTTCGAACAGATCAAGGACAACCTCAACAACTGCATCGAAGGACTCGGAGGCCTCGTGGAGGCGAATAACGTCCTGCAGAAGATGGCGGTCAACGACCATACGCAAACGGTTGAAGGCAGTTACCGCGGCATCTACGCCGATGTGGGACGCGCCGTGAACGAGGTGCGCGAGCGCCTGCTGAACGCCACCAGGGTTGCACGGAACATCGCGGCGGGCGACCTCAGCGGCCTGGACGCGCTCAAGGCCGTGAACAACGGCACGGGCAAGCGATCCGAGAACGACGAGTTCCTGCCTGCCCTGATCGGAATGACCGAGGCTGTGAAGGCCCTTGTCACCGACGTTCACATGATGGCGGACGAGGCGATGGCGGGCAGACTCCTGAGCCGAGCCGACGCAGACAAGCACCGGGGCGAGTTCCGCACCATCATCACCGGCGTCAACAACACCCTGGATGCGGTCATCGCCCCTCTCTACGCGACGGCCCAGTGCGTGGCCCAGATAGGCATGGGGCAGATACCGGAGTTGATCACCACCGAATACCAGGGCGATTTCGAGGAAATCAAGGAAAGCCTGAATAACAGCATCAGAAATGTGAACAACCTGGTGGAAGACGTGAACATGCTCGTCCAGGCCGCACTGGACGGTGAATTCGAAAAGAGGGCCGACGTGGAGCGCCACACCGGAGACTTCCGCTCCATCGTGGAAGGCATCAACAAGACCCTTGACACGGTGGTCGACAAGAGCGTCTGGTACGAAGCGATTATCGACGCCGTCCCTTACCCCATCCATGTCACCGACATGGACATGAACTGGACCTTCATGAACAAGTCCTTCGAGAAGCTGCTCGTGGAGGCAGGGCAGATCAAGGACCGCAATTCCGCGCTGGGCATGCCCTGCTGCAACGCCGCCGCCAACATCTGCAACACCGACGGCTGCGGCATCAAGCAACTCAACAAGGGAGTTCCGGAAAGCTTCTTCGATTGGCACGGCTCCAAGTGCAAGCAGGACACCTCTTACCTCATCAACAAGCAGGGCGAGAAGATAGGCTACGTGGAAGTGGTGCAGGATCTCACCGCCATCATCAAGGCGCGCGACTATACGGCCGAACAGGTGGAGAAAATGGCGGCCAACCTCCTCATGCTCGCCAACGGGGATCTGAATTTCGACCTCCAGCTGGCCGAAGCCGACCAGTACACCCGGGAAGCCCACGACAACTTCGTCAAGATCAACGCCAGCCTCTCAGAAGTGAAAAACGCCGTCGGCGCCATGATTCACGACACGGAGATCCTGGTCCAGGCGGCCCTGAACGGAGATTTCGAGAAGAGGGCCGATGCTGCACGGCATAACGGAGAATACCGGACCATCGTCGAAGGGATCAACAAGACCATGGACACGGTTGTGGAAAAGAACGTGTGGTACGAGGCAATCATCGATGCCGTACCGTTCCCCATCCATGTGACCGATATGGACATGAACTGGACCTTCATGAACAAGTCCTTCGAGAAGCTGCTCGTGGCAGCGGGACGCATCAAGGATCGCATATCGGCCCTGGGCCTGCCGTGCAGCAATGCTGCGGCCAACATCTGCAACAACGAGGGATGCGGCATCAGGCAGCTGAACCGCGGCATCACGGAGAGCTTCTTCGATTGGCACGGCTCCAAGTGCAAGCAGGACACCTCCTTCCTCCTCAACAAACGGGGAGAGAAAATCGGCTACGTGGAGGTGGTGCAAGACCTGACCGCCATGATCACCAACAAGGACTATACCAGCGAAGAGGTGGACCGTCTTGCCGGCAACCTGCTGCTCCTTGCCAAGGGCGACCTGAATTTCGACCTGAACATCAAGCAGGCGGATCAGTACACCAAAGAAGCCCACGAGCATTTTACGAAGATCAACGCCAGCCTGAAAGAGGTCAAGACCGCCATGGAGGAGATAACCGAGGTAACCAAGGAGATTGCCGAGGGGAACCTGATGGTGACCGTAACACCGCGCTCGGCGGAAGACGAGCTGATGATAGCTCTTGCGGCCATGGTCGAGAAGCTCAACGGCGTGGTGAACGATGTGAAGGGAGCCGCAGACAATGTGGCGTCGGGAAGCAGGCAGATGAGCGCCAATTCCGAGCAGATGTCCCAGGGTGCCACGGAACAGGCGGCCGCTGCCGAGGAGGCATCCTCATCCATGGAGCAGATGTCTGCCAACATCAAGCAGAATGCGGACAATGCCATGCAGACGGAAAAGATAGCGGTCAAGTCCTCGGAGGAAGCGAACGAAGGGGGCAAGGCCGTAGCACTGACCGTATCGGCCATGAAGGAGATCGCCGAAAAGATCACCATTGTTGAGGAAATTGCCCGCCAGACCAACATGCTGGCCCTGAACGCGGCCATCGAGGCGGCCCGCGCCGGTGAGCACGGAAAGGGCTTCGCCGTGGTCGCGGCGGAGGTCAGGAAACTGGCCGAGCGGAGCCAGGCGGCAGCGGGCGAGATCAGCGAACTGTCGGCCAGCAGTGTGGAAATCGCGGAAAAGGCCGGTGCGCTCCTTGCCAACATCCTGCCGAGCATCGAGAAGACCGCGGATCTGGTGAAGGAGATCACCGCCGCCAGCCGCGAGCAGGACTCCGGCGCCGAGCAGATCAACCGCGCCATCCAGCAGCTTGACCAGGTCATCCAGAAGAACGCCAGCGCGGCGGAAGAGATGTCCTCCACCGCAGAAGAGCTCTCCGCCCAGGCCGAACATCTTCAGAGCGCAGTGGCATTCTTCCGCACCGATGCGACACGGTCGGATTTTTCACCAAAACCCGCCGCGCAGAAAAAGGGTGCCCCCAGGAAGCAGGCAACAAAGTACGGTCAGAGTCCGGAGATTCCCTCCCGGAAAGTGAACGGAAACGCCAATCTCGGATTCAATCTGAACATGGACACCGATTCCCTGGATTCCGAATTCGAGAGATTCTAGCCACAAAAGGTGAGAACGCCATGCGGTGCCTGGACCGCATGGCGTTCTGCGGTCATCGAACTCTACCTTTTCCTCCGTGAGAACCGGGCATTCTTTCGAAAAATACAGGAACGGCTGACCTATGATACCAGTACCAAGAAAAAGCGCGACACTCACCAGCCTGCTGCTGCTTGCCGTTGCTTCCACCGCTCTCATCCCCTCCGGGACACTACGAATCGTTACGGCTGGAGCTCTCGTTGCCGCCTTGACCGTCGCGCTCCACCTGCTGTCCGCAAGAAAGGAAACGGCCGCCGAGTCCGGCCCTCCGGGGGAGACCGCCCCTGACACGCCGCAGACTCGGGATCTGACACCGGTCCGGGACTTGCTGACCAGGAACACGCTCCTTATCCCGGTGCTCACCAGTCAACTGGATGTGGTAATCAAGGAAACGGAGACAGCAGTGCTGGAAATCGGCGAACGGTTCATGGAGATCGTCTCCCGAGCCAGGAAGCAGGCGTCCAAGGCCGCAAACGCCTTCAGTGAACTGGCAGCGGGCACCGGACGTGACGGCAAGACGCTCATCCAGCTGAACAGGGAAGCCCTGGCCGCGGTGATGGCCAACCTCCACAGCGTCAACCATGTTGCCTTCCATACCCTGGAAAACATGCGAAAAGTCACCGCAACCATGGAAAACATCCGGGAAGTAGTCCACGAGATAGAATATATCGCCGACCAGACCAACCTGCTGGCGCTGAACGCATCCATCGAGGCGGCGCGTGCCGGTGAACACGGCAGGGGCTTTGCCGTGGTGGCGGATGAGGTACGCAAGCTGTCGGCGCGATCAACAACCGCCGCCAGCGAGATAGGGAAGCTGATCCGCTCTGTCGAGACGGAGATTTCCTGCATGTACGGTGAAACGGAAAAGAGCGCCGAGGCCACAGAGCGCCGCTCCCGGGAATCGGAAGCGATCATGAACGACACCCTGAGCAAACTCGATCAGGTCATGCTCGCGGCGCACAACGAGCTGGACAGCCTGTCTGCAGAAACGCAGGCCCTGGCCGGGGACATCGGCGGGATTGTCATGTCCATGCAGTTCCAGGACATCACGCGGCAGAAAATCGAGCATGTCATCGAACCTCTCCAGGCCCTCCAGGGGGAATTCCAGGAGATGGCGC
>JAAZOO010000435.1 GCA_012797715.1 Geobacteraceae bacterium
GAGAAGTCGGCGCCGATTCCGTCCCGGAATCACATACGCATCGTTCTCCCCCGGCAAGTTTCTCGACAATTCAAAATGGGCCAATCCCTTCAGCACAGGGGCCTTGGCTTCATAGAGTGCCTTGTGTTTCACGTCCACAGCGCTCTCCGCAAATCCCATCGTTTGGCAAAATAACCAAATGCTATTCACCCGTCAACATCTATTCATCCCCATGCCTTGCCTCGTCGCTCGTGAGGGGAATGGAGAGCGATTCTCCGGCTACGGCCGGTGTCCACCACTCCGGTGCGGTTCACGAATCCGCCGCCCATCAGCGTGTCTTCTTCCCTGAAATTCGGCGCCGATGGTACTGTCTCCATCGATGACGCATATCCCCGGCAACGGCCGCACTTTTATCGTGTTGCTGCGGTGCAGGCGGTCAAGAATCCCGGGAGCGGTTTCCCGCCCCTCTTCTCCCCTCCACGAACCACTTGACTTCCCCGCACGGAACTGCTACGGTTTCCGTACCAGATGAAGCAGCCGGAACACGACAGTATCGCAAGCCCCGGAAACCTCGGGGCTTTTTTTATACCCCACACACAACAAGGAGATTCATGAGTTTCCAGAGATTCGATTTTCATCCCCTACTTGCAGCAGGGGTAGCCGCCGCGGGCTACACAAACCCCACCGCAATCCAGAAACAGGCAATCCCACCGGTCCTCGAAGGCAGGGATGTCATGGGGCTGGCACAGACCGGAACCGGCAAGACCGCGGCCTTTGTACTCCCCATTCTCCACCGGCTCCTGAAAGGTGAGAAAGGCAGGATCCGGGCGCTGATCGTGGCTCCCACCCGTGAACTGGCGGAACAGATTCATCAATCCATCGAAAGCCTTGGTCGAAAGACCCGCCTCCACAGCGTAACGGTATACGGCGGCGTCAAAATCAATCCCCAGGTGGAAAAGTTACGACGCGGAGCGGAGATTGTCGTGGCCTGCCCCGGCAGGCTCCTGGATCACATCAGCCAAGGGACGATCAACCTTTCCAGACTGGAAGTGCTGGTCCTCGACGAGGCGGACCAGATGTTCGACATGGGATTCCTCCCCGACATCCGCCGCCTGCTGCGCCACGTCCCGGCAAAACGGCAGACCCTCCTGTTCTCGGCCACCATGCCCCCGGATATCCGCAGTCTGGCGGAAGAGATTCTCACGGACCCGCTCACGGTACAGGCCGGCGCACCGGGGACCGCGGTCACCGTCAGCCACGCACTGTATCCGGTGGAACAGCACCTGAAAACGCCGCTCCTCCTGGAATTGCTGCGCCGAACCGATACGGAATCGGTGCTGGTCTTCACCCGCACCAAGCACCGAGCCAAGCGTGTCGGCGAGCAGCTGGAAAAGGCGGGCTACCGGGCAGCCTCCCTCCAGGGAAACCTGTCCCAAAACCGCCGCCAGGCTGCGTTGGACGGTTTCCGCGATGGCACATACCAGATTCTGGTCGCCACCGATATCGCCGCGCGCGGCATCGATGTTTCCCAGGTATCGCATGTTATCAACTACGACATGCCGGACACGGCCGAGGCATACACCCATCGCATCGGCCGAACCGGACGCGCCGCACGGAACGGCGATGCGTACACCCTGACGACCGCTGAGGATGCCGCCATGGTGAGAACAATCGAACGTCTGCTGAAAACACCCCTCGAGCGCCGCACACTCCCGGAGTTCGACTACAGCGTCCCCGCGCCGTGCCGCGACACGGAATTCGCCCGGCCGCCCAGGGAAGCCCGGAACGGCCGCAAACGGGAAGCGTCACCGAAGCCGAACGACCGGGTAACTCACCAGCCAAGGGCGCTCCAGCGGCACTCCAGGAGAGCATCGGCCGCCGACGCGGCCGGAGGCACTGCCCCGCGTGCAACCCGAAACGGAACCGGGGCGTGAAGCACGCCGGGCACCGGAATACAAAACTCCCGCACACCACGTCCTGGTAGCGGGAGTTTCCTTTTTCATCCGTGTCAACCGTCACCAAGTACGACCGTTTTATTCCGTAAACAATTGGTCATTCGTACCAACGACGAACGGAAAGGAGAACAGAGACATGACACGAATGAAACTGGCGATTGCCTTGGCTGCGGTCCTTACCGTGCTGGCAGGCACGGCGCACACCTCCCTGGCAGTACAGGGGCCGGGAATGGGGGGGCACGGGAAAAGCCATCACACGGCAAGGGCTCACCGGATGGGACCGGGCGCCCAGCTGGACAGGATGACAGCACTTCTCAACCTGAGCAGCGAACAGCGGGTACAGCTTCTCCCCATCCTGGATGAACAGTTCGCCAAGAAAAGGGAGATTTTCAAAGACGCATCCCTGACACGGGATCAACGCCGCGCAAAGATGCAGGAAATCAGCGATGCGTACCATGAGCGCATTACCGCCATCCTGACCCCCGAACAGAAGGCCAGGGCCGATGAAATGAAGGCAGCTGCCAAGCGCGCCGGAGCGGGACAGGATGGCATGAAGGGACGGCACGGCAAAGGGAGCCGCGCCATGGAACCCGCGGCACACCTGGAAAGGTTGTCCGCCTGCCTCGGGCTCACCGCCGACCAGAAGACAAAGATTTCCCCAATCCTGGAGGAGCAGTCACGGGAAATGAAGGCAGCACGCGACGATGCCAACCTGACCCGCGACCAGAGGATGCAGAAGATGCAGGAGCTGCGCACGAAATATCATGACAGGATCGGAGCGCTTTTGACTGCCGAACAGAAGACAAAATTCGGCGCGCAGGGTCGCTGCTTGGGCGATGGCCGAGGGGGTGGACAGGGCGCGATGACGCACGGGGCACGTCCCGCAACGAAATAGCCGGATCCCACCGGACAATAAAAAAGCCCGCATCGCGGGCTTTTTTATTGTCCGGAACTGACCCGGGAAGGAGGCCGGCTTCACCAGGCTCCCTCCCCCCATTCCTGTTCACGAACACGGCTTCCAGCACGTGGAGCTTCGAGAGCCCCCCAGCCGCTCCCGGGTCTTGATCCGGCCTCCTTGCCGAACGCACTTTCCCGGATATACTGTACACTAATTTTTTGTAATGTATTTCAACCAAGACCGCACCGACGAGAACACCCTGCGACGGCGCGGAAAGGAAAAACACGGCATGGCCATCCGCTGGAAGCCCCTCTCCATCATCGTCGCGGCCTTTTCCGCATTGATTCTTTCCCTTTTCATCATCTCGAAGGTCATTCTTCTGGACAGCTTTCTCAGGATCGAAGAAGAGGATGCCAGGAAAAACGTGCAGCGGGTCATGGACGCACTTTCCGACAACCATGCCGCATTCGGCCGCATCGCAAGCGATTATGCCGCATGGGATGATTCCTACGATTTCATTCGCACCGGCGACCCGAAATTCATCAGCGCCAATCTTGTGGATACGACCTTTGCCAACCTCAAGCTCAACCTCGTCGCCTTCTATGATGCCACAGGCCGTCGCGTCTTTTCCAAGGCCTTCAATCTCTCCTCCCTCCGGCCGGTGGACGTTCCGGAGATTTTCTCTCCGCGGCTTCCTCTTTCCAGCCCTCTTCTGCGGGAGAATCCACCGGAAAAC
This sequence comes from Geobacteraceae bacterium, assembly GCA_012797715.1. Classification (GTDB taxonomy): domain Bacteria; phylum Desulfobacterota; class Desulfuromonadia; order Geobacterales; family Geobacteraceae; genus RPRC01. Next base: position 3,569 of record JAAZOO010000435.1, read on the forward strand.
GGCGGAGCGGCGGGCCTTGTCCTGCTTCCGGGAGGAGCGATGCTCATCGCCGCACGGCCCATTCTCACCTCCGAAAAAAAAGGACCCAGCCGCGACACGCTGATCATGGGACGCTATCTCGATCCGACGGAGATCAAGCGCATCGCCCGCACCACGCATCTTTCCCTTGAAATGAGAAGGTACGAGGACCCTGGCATGCCCGACGACTACCGTGCCGCCCGTCAGGCCCTGTCTCAATCGGCGGGCATTCTTGTCAGGCCGGTTTCCGGGGACTCCATCGCCGGCTACACGGTTATTCGCGATCTTTACGGGAATCCGGGCCTGCTGGTCAGGGTGGTGTCTCCGAGAAGTATCTATCTCCAAGGGCTCGCCACAATCCGTTACTTCCTTTTATGGTTCCTGTCGGTCAGCTTGCTGTGCGGAGCGACAGCCTACTGTCTCATGGACAAGTTCCTGTCGGCCCGAAAGAAAAGGATGGAAGGAGAAAAGCGCTACCGGGCCGTTGTTGAACAGACATCCGAAGGGATCATCCTCATCGACGAGAAGACAGGGAGAATTACGGAAGCCAACAGGGCATTCCATC
>JAAZOO010000436.1 GCA_012797715.1 Geobacteraceae bacterium
AAGGCCTGGTGCAGAATTTCGACGGTCTGATCCGCATGGGCCTGATGAGTTTCAACTTCAACGGCTCGGCAACCGAGTCCGGGTCGAGCCTCCCGGTGACGAAGGTCTGCTCAAACGACAAATCCAAAGTCTGTACGACAGATATCGACTGCCTGTCGCCCGGCACCTGTGCGGCAGCCGCGAGCGGCACGGAAAACAGGGACGGCTCTGCCATCCTTCACTATATCGGATACGGCCACTGCTCGACGACAACAACCACCCCCTGCGCCACCAAAGCCAACTGCCCGGCCGGGGAAAAGTGCGTCAGCGACGGTGTCGGCGATCACACGACCTGGATGGTGAAGGCCATCGACGACCTGAAGGCCGCGTCCTGGCCCCCCTTTGCCGAGTCCTTCTACAACGCCGTCGGCTATTTCGCCAAATCGCCGGCGGACACCACCGGCAAGACCAGCAGGACCGACCTGCGCATCAATGCCTCCGATTTCAGCGATACGATGAATCCCTCCGAATATCGCTGCCAGAATAACAATATCCTCCTCATTTCCGACGGCATGTCCACCGCCGACCGCAATGCCGCCGTGGACAATCTGGCGAAGCTGTACACCGCTGCCGGAGGATCAACCAGTTGGACCGCAAGCTGTCCCCAGTATGCCGGGAGCGTCAATCTGGACAATCTGGCGTGGATTGCCAAAAACCGGAATATCAACAGTTTCAGCACGTCAACGGCCTCCACCGCCACACCCCAGGAAAAGAACGAATTCATCAAGACCTACGTCGTTTTCAACGGCGCGTCCAACGGGCAGAGCGGTGAGTGCAACTCCGAAACACTCTTGACCAACACCGCCACAAACGGGGGCACCTCCATCTATAAGGCTGAAGATCCGGCGGCGTTGTCCGACACCATTGCCGCTGCTTTGCGGGAAATCGCCGCAGGCTCTGCTTCAGGCACCGCGGCTTCCATCGTGAGCAACCGCGGACAGAGCGGAGCGAACCTCATCACCGCCATCTTCTATCCGGAAAAGGATTTCGGCAAGGACGCAAACGGTCTCGACCAGAAGCGCACCTGGATCGGCGACCTCCAGAACTACTGGTACTATTTCGATCCCTACATTGCAAACAGCACCATACGGAAGGACACCAACGGCGACAAGATTCTCGATCTGAAGGATGACTACCGCATCGACTTCATCTTCGACGATGCCACGAGCAAGACGCTGGTGAAGCGCTACAATGATGACGGTCTGGGCTCCTACACCCTGATCAACCAGGTGGAGCCCGACGCGCTCAAGGCACTCTGGAAGGCGGGGGTGGAGCTGTACAAGCGGGATCTGACCGCCTCCCCCTACCGGAAGCTCCTCATAAACAAGGCAGGCACGCTGTTTACCCTCACCACCGGCGAGTTCGCGACCCTCACATCCACCCTGTGGACGGATCTCAAGAGCTATCTCAACGTTTCCGACAACACCACCGCGGAAAATGTCATGAAATACATCTACGGATACGACATCAGCGGGTACCGCAAGCGAACGGTCAGCGGCTATGCGGGCGTGACGACGGCAAACATGGCTACGGGCGTGGGAGACTGGAAACTGGGAGACGTGGTCACCTCGACGCCCAAGGTCCAGTCCGACCGGCCCCAGAGCGGCTACCACCTGGACTACGGGGACGCCACCTATGAGACGTACATAAATTCCACGAACTACAAGAACCGCGGCATGGTCTACGTGGGCGCCAACGACGGCGCTCTCCACGCCATCACCCTCGGCAAGGTCTCGAGCCTCGCCGACGGCACGAAAAAGGCGCAGCTGACCGGTTCCGGGGTGGGAACCGAGGAGTGGGCATTCGTTCCCGCAAATGCCCTTCCCTACCTGAAGTACTTCACCGATCCCAACTATACCCATCTCTACTATGTGGACACATCCACCCTGGTGTTCGACGCCAGCATCAACAAGCCGACCGGGTGCAGCGCGTCCGAATACTGGAACTGCGAGAGAAAGGCCTCGGCGCCTTCCGGCAATCTGGACCTTGCAGGCACCAGCTGGCGTACCGTCCTCATCGGCAGCATGGGGCTCGGCGGAGCGAGCCGGGGCGCCGATGCCACCTGTTCCAACTGCGTCAAGGCGCCCATGAACGTGGACGGCTTCAAGGAGCACGGTCTTTCGTCGGTGTTCGCCCTGAATGTCACCGACCCGAAAAATCCCACTCTAATGTGGGAGTTCAGCCATCCGGATCTGGGGTACACCACGTCCGAGCCCGCCATTGTCCGCATCAACGGGAAAAAGGATGCCTCCCCGGATCCGGACACCGGCAAGAACGGGAGATGGTTCGCGGTGTTCGCCTCCGGGCCCACGGGCCCCATCGACGCCGCGTCGCACCAGTTCATGGGTAAGTCGGACAAGCCCCTGAAGTTTTTCGTCATCGATGTGAATGCAACCCCGCCGTTCGTCCAGAACTCAAACTACTGGATCATCGACAAGCTGAACGACAACACCCAGATAGAAAACGCCTTCGGAGGGTCGCTGGTCTCCAATGCCGTCGACACGGACAAGGGCAACAGGTATGCCGCCGGTTTCTACAGCACGGACGTGGTGTACGCCGGGTACGTCACGCCTGAAACGGTGGGCGGCGTTACCACCTGGACCAATGGCGGCCTGCTGCGGTTGATGACCAAGGAAGACCCGAATCCGGCGAACTGGGTGCTGAGCAAGGTCATCGACAACGTCGGTCCGGTAACCGCTTCCATCGACAAGCTCTACGACGATGCCGACAAGGTCTCGGGCAAGCCGGTTCTCTGGCTCTACTTCGGGGCGGGCAGGTATTTCTACAAGAACAATACGGACGGCATCGACAGCGCCGACAACCAGATGGCGCTCTTTGGGGTAAAAGAGCCGTGCTATCACACGACGACCGGCCCATCCAAGGACATTGACCAGACATGCACCACCTCCGTCTCCCTATCGTCACTGACAAACCAGTCGTCCAACACCCCCAACGAGTCGCTGGAAACAGGGAAGACAAACGGCTGGTACATCAACCTGGACGGTACGGGCACGTACGGCGGAAAGGACTTCAAGGCCGAGCGCGTGATAACGACGCCGAGCGTCCGTACCAACGGCCTGCTCCAGTTCACCACCTTCAAGCCCACCGCTGATATCTGCGGTTTCGGCGGTGAGACCATGTTCTGGCTCCTGAACTATGCAACCGGAGCTGCGCCGCCCCCGGGGACCCTGAAGGGAAAGGTGACGATTCAGCTCTCCACCGGCGCCATTGTCGTCATCGACCTTTCCAAGCTCTCGTCAGGTTCCTTTTCCCGGGGGGGGCGGCAGATCGATGTGGGTGTAGGAAAGCCCCCGGCGCCCCCTCCGCCGGCGGATACCCTGAAGAAGCCGGTCAAGAGGGTGCTTCATATCCAGGAGAGATAGGATGGATCGACGCGGGTTTTCCCTGATAGAGCTGATCGTCGTTGTCGGCATCATTTCCGTCCTCCTTGCGGTGGGGACCATCAGTTTCAACCACTGGACGCGGCGCCAGAGCATCGACAGGCAGGTCAGGGAGATGTATTCCGATGTGATGTCGGTACGCCAGCAGGCCATGGTTACCGGCAGGAGCTACGATGTCGCTTTCACGACGACAAAAAACATGGCCTTTCACTGGTACTCCTCCGAGGGAGAGAGCCGTGCCGGAGGCGGGACCCTGGTGATGCGGAGGGGGCTGCCCAATGCGGTCGTGGTCAGTCCCGCCGCGCCCGTGGAGTTCAACCACCGGGGGGTGGCGGCCGGGGAAGCGGTCCTGTGCGTTTTCAGCGATGTCGCCCCTGTCGTGGATGCACTGGTGATAACACCATCCAAGGTCAATCTTGGAAGAATCAAGAATCAGGGGAGTAAAGATGTCTCCGCATGTACCAAGAGTAACATCGAGCTGCAGTAAGGGGGGATTCACCCTGCTGGAGGTGGTCGTTGCCATCGTGATACTGATGGTCGGCCTTCTGGCCATGCTCCAGGCCATCAACCTGTCCATCGCCACCAATCTGCAGAACGAGATGAGGACCCGGGGAACCATGATTGGCGAGGACCAGATGGCGCGCATCAAGAGCCTCCCGTTCGCGAACATCACGGCGACCGGGGAGAAAAGCGTGACCGTCCCGGTTTCCCTGCGCAGCTCCCTGGTGCAGTACACGGTGACCAAGAAGGTCGATGAGGTCTCCTCGAGCACGAAACGGGTCAATGTGGGAGTGAGGTGGCACCACCGGGGGAACATCTACGAGCATGTGGTGTCCTCCGTGATTGCGGAACCGACAACCCGATAGAGCGCCCGGTCGTGGTGGCGCATAGCAGGAAGGGAACGACAATGTTGCATTCCAGCAGGGGCTTCTCTCTTGTGGAGCTGATAGTGGTCATGGCCATGTTCGTGATCGTCATAGCCGTTGCGGGCGACACCTTTACCCGCATCATGAAGTTCTCATCACAGCAGACGAAGACAGCCGAAAGTAACATCGAGGGGGTTGTGGGGCTGGAGATGATGCGCAAGGACCTGGCTTCGGCCGGTTTCGGCCTGCCGTGGTCGTTCCAGAACACCATCAGCTACAGGGAGGTGAATCCCGGTGCCGGCGACCGGGAGGCTATCGCCGCGAAATATAACGCCCTGGCCGATACCGAAACGCAGACCGAAGTGCCCAGCCCGGTGTCGGGTGGCAATAACGTGGCCTCGACCGACGCGACCAAGCTCATCAGCGGTTCCGACTACCTGGTCCTCAGGGCGACCAGCCTCGGCTCGGCAGCGGCGGCCCAGCGATGGAGTTTCCTCAACTATACCGGAGCCACAAAGCCGGCTTCCCTTTCCCCCGAGTCGTGGACCAGGGAGAATCTGAGCCCGACCGACTGGGTGTCGGTGATCCGCGTCGGCCTGAGCGGTTCCTTCACCAAGGAGCTGGTGATGAACGGAGCGTCGTTTACGACGACCTATGACAATCTCGGCTCCTATGGGCCCAACGAGACAAAGGTCACCCATTACATCTACGGAATCCAGGATACGTCCGCCGGTCAGCCGAGGATGCCCTTTAACCGGGCCGACTACTACGTGAGGATACCTTCCTCCACCGACACGAACACTCTCCCCCGGCGCTGCGCCCCCAATACCGGCATCCTGTTCAAGGCGCTTGTGCGGCATTCGGACGGCACCGTTTCCTCAACCGAGGCTCCCCTCCTTGATTGTGTCGCCGATATGCAGGTCGTGTATACCATCGATTCCCTCAGCAACGGCGTCACCACGGAAACCGACAGCCTTGCCGGCCTGAGCGCCCGGCAAATACGGGAACAGTTGAAGCTCATTCAGGTGTATGTTCTCACCCATGAGGGGGGAAGGGACCCCCTGTATACCTATCCGAACCAGACCATCGGCGTGGGGCCGACCGTGGACGGGCTCACCTCCGGGCCGGGCAGGACGTTTGACCTGAAGAATACCATCGGAACGGGCTGGCAGCAGTACCGCTGGAAAATCTACCGCGTGATCGTGAAGCCCGCGAATCTCGTGCAGACAATGTGACAGGTGGACCATGAAACTTCCGGGAAACGAAAGAGGCGTTGCGCTCGTAACATCACTGCTGCTGACACTTATCGCCATGGGCATCATCCTGATGCTCATGTATTCCGTTACCGCGAACATTCAGGTCAGCGCCGCGAGCAAGCGCTACAAGAACGTCGTGGAGGCGGCCTACGGCGGGGTGTCCCTGTCCGTGAACGAATTCATCCCGAATCTCAACAGCGCAATCTTCGGTAGCTACTCTTCAGGTGTTTCCGAACTGCTGACCAAATACGCCGCATCAGACAAGATACAACTGGACATTCCCTCCCTTGCGTGCCTCCGGGACAAGCTGGACAATTCCACGGCTAACTGGAGCCCGTCGTGCAGCAAGACCGTCAATCCCAAGGACAACCCCGACATGACCTTCGTGCTGAAGTCGACTCTGACAGGACTGCACTCCAATCCGGGGTTCAAGGTGTACACGAAGATCGTCGCCACTCCGGTCAAGGGGAACACCGACAAGGCGGACAAGCCGAACCTGAGGAATGGAGAGAACGTCATCGAGTCCGCCGAGGTCGAGGGTACGGGGGTCACCATCCCGACCACGTATCGGCTGGAAGTACAGGCGGAGCAGGAGAACAATCCCCGGGAAAAGGCGAACATCTCGGTTCTCTACGCATACTGACTCCTGAATGCGCCGCTGATTCAGATGGATTCCAGGGCGGGGGGGATCGGCTGCTTCCACCAATCATGCAGGGCCATTGCGGGGCCGTGGGCATTTCCACGGCCTTTTTTTTATCCTAAAAACGGCAGTTGGAGGTATCCGCAGAGAGCGACTCTGTCGTATTTCGTTGCTGCTCTTAGCGAAATGGAGCGGCCACAGCCGATACTGTCCGAACCCGAAGGG
>JAAZOO010000437.1 GCA_012797715.1 Geobacteraceae bacterium
ATCAACCGTATCGTGGACGTTTTCCCGCCCTACCAGCAGACGCAGATCCGCGCCCAGCTTTCCTTCTCCCTTGAGGGGGTCCTCTCCCAGACCCTTATCCCCCGGGCGAGCGGCAAGGGCCGTGTCCTGGCGCTGGAGATCATGATTCCGAACCCCGCCATCCGCAACCTCATCCGCGAGGACAAGCTTCACCAGATATATTCGCAGATGCAGGTCGGTCAGGACAAGTTCGGGATGCAGACCATGAACCAGTCCCTCTGCAACCTGCACCAGCGGCGCCTTATCACCCTTGATGATGCCCTTGGGCGGTCCACGGACCCCGATGAGCTGAAACAGATGCTCGGCATTGCAGGCGCAACGATGCCGTCGAAGAGGCCCCTGCGGTAGCGGCGGCAGGTATTCGTACCGGTATTCCGGCTCCCTCCCTGGAGGGTGGCGGCAGGGATTTCCGGTACTCCATGGGAGCTGTATTTCACGTGCGTTTCCGGTCAGTCAAGGAGGAATAGAATGGCGAAATTCCAGTGGGAAGCCAGAAGCAGAACCGGTTCGGCCCAGAAGGGGGTGATGGAGGCCTCCAGCCAGGCAATGGTGGAAGCCCAGCTGAAAAAGTACGGCTTCACCGGCATCACCATCAAGGAAGAAGGAAAGGGCCTGTCAAAGGAGCTGAAACTCCCGGGATTCGGCAAGAAGAAGGTGCAGACCAAGGAGATTGTCATCTTCACCCGGCAGTTCGCCACCATGATCGATTCCGGCCTCCCCCTTGTCCAGTGCCTGGAGATCCTGTCCAGCCAGCAGGAGAACAGGACCTTCAAGGACGTGCTCCTGAAGGTGAAGGAGAGCGTGGAGAGCGGCTCCACCTTCGCCGATGCCCTGTCCAAGCATCCGAAGGTTTTCGACCGGCTGTTCGTGAACCTGGTGGCGGCCGGTGAGGTGGGCGGTATCCTGGACACCATCCTGAACCGACTGGCTGCCTACACGGAAAAGGCCATGAAGCTCAAGAAGCAGATCAAGGGCGCCATGGTCTACCCGGCTACCATCATGTCCATTGCAATTATCGTCGTCGGCGTCATAATGATCTTCGTAATTCCCACATTTGCCAAGATGTTCGCCGATTTCGGCGGCGACCTGCCCGGGCCGACCAAGTTCGTCATCGGGCTGAGCAATTTCATCGTCAAGTACATCGTGGTCATCATTGCGGCCATTGTCGGCCTCATCTTCCTTGCGAAGAAGTACTACGCGACGGAAAAGGGGCGCAAGACCGTCGACCGCTTCGCCCTGAAGGCGCCCATCTTCGGCCAGTTGATCCGCAAGGTGTCGGTGGCGAAATTCACCCGCACCCTCGGCACCCTGGTGAGCAGCGGCGTGCCCATCCTGGACGGCCTGGACATTGTGGCGAAGACTGCCGGCAACGTGATAATCGAAGAGGCCATCATGAAGGTGCGCCAGGCCATCTCAGAAGGCAAGACCATCGCCGAACCGCTGCAGCAGAGCGGCGTCTTCCCGCCCATGGTGGTGCAGATGATCTCCGTGGGCGAGGCCACCGGCGCCATGGACGCCATGCTCTCCAAGATTGCCGACTTCTACGATGACGAGGTGGATGACGCGGTCAGCGCGCTCACATCAATGATGGAGCCGCTCCTCATGGTCTTTCTCGGGGTGGTGGTCGGCGGCCTGGTCATCGCCATGTACCTCCCCATCTTCAAGATCGCCGGAACCGTCGCCGGGTAAGCGGTGCACGAAAAAGAACGACTTGTCCATTTCATTCTCGCCAGGGTGGTGGTGGTGTCACTCTTCCTCCTTTCCACCACCATCCTGGATATCCGGGAATCCTACGACATCCCTGAGCACGCCTTTTCCGGCATCGCCCGTCTCGTTGTAGCGACCTACCTTGTCTCCATCCTCTCGCTCGTTCTTGTATGGGCCACCAGCCGTTTCCACCGCGCGCTCACCTATGTGCAAATCGTTTGGGATGTGGGATTCGTAACGCTTCTTTTGCTGTTTACGGGCGGAATCAGCTCTCCCTACTCCTTTCTCTACCTGCTCACCATCATCAGCGCCAGCATCCTCCTGTCCCGCCATGAGGCGCTTTCCATCGCGGCCCTCTGTGCACTGCTGTATGGCGGCATCATGGACCTCCACTACTATGGAAGACTGGCTCCACTCGGCCTTCCGCCGGAGTTGGCGCTCCAGTTTGAGCCGGGAGCCCTGTTTTTCATCATCTTTGTCAACA
>JAAZOO010000438.1 GCA_012797715.1 Geobacteraceae bacterium
CCCGCTCCTCCGGGGTGAGATCGAGTTCCAGGATCGTCTCCACCCCCCCCGCACCTATCACGCAGGGGACGCCCGCGAAGTAGCCGTGCACACCGTATTCGCCTTCAAGGAGCGCACACACGGGAAGAACCCGCTTCCGGTCGCGCAGGATGGCTTCCGCCATGGCCAGGGCCGCTGTTGCAGGAGATACGAAGGCCGACCCCTTCATGAGCCCCACGATCTCTCCTCCCGCCCTGCGGGTGCGCGCCACGAGCCCCTCCATAACCTCTTCGGCCTTTTCCGCACCGTATTTCTGCTCGAGAAGGAATCGGACCGGGATTCCCGACACATTGGCGAACCTGACCAGGGGAACCATATCGTCGCCATGCCCTCCCAGGACCAAGGCATGGACATCCTGCACCGCCACGCCCAGCTCCAGTGCTATGAAGGAAGCGAAACGAGCCGAGTCGAGAACGCCCGCCATTCCCATGATACGGTTCCTGGGAAACCCGGTGACCTTGCGAACCAGCGTCACCATGGCATCGAGCGGATTGGTGAGAACGATGACAAAGGCGTTCGGCGTAAGGTCCCGGATCATCTCCGCCACGGATTGAACGATTTTTGCATTCACGGTAACCAGGTCGTCCCGGCTCATCCCCGGTTTCCGCGGGATTCCGGCCGTCACCACGACCAGATCCGCGTCCCGGATATCCTCGCGGCAACTCGTTCCCAAAAGACGGGAATCGTAGCCTTCGATGGGTGAAGCCTCGATGATGTCGAGCATTTTCCCCACCGCCATGTCCTCGACAATATCGAAGAGAACGATATCCCCCAGTTCCTTTTGTGCCATGAGGTGCGCGAGGGTGCCGCCGATCTGTCCACCGCCGATCAACGCTATCTTCTTGCGTGCCATTGTCTCCTCCGATCACTCCACACTGCAGACGTTCCGCACCGACATATGAGCAGGGTTCGACACGGGGTGAGGGGCCCGGGAAGGGCATCCGCCCCCTCTCACGGCAGATCGCCGCGGGGGATTCATGTCTGCATGTTTCGTATCAGCTCGTCGGCGAATGCCGAACACTTCAACTCTTCCACATCATCCATGCCTTCCGCCCTCATGAGGCGGGCAAAGTCGTAGGTGACCCTCCGGGACCCGATGGTCCTGTCGAGAGAGCCGTTAATGAGCTCCGCCGCCTCAGTCCATCCCAGGTAGTCGAGCATCATCACCCCCGACAGGATCACGGAACCGGGATTCACCTTGTCCAGGTTGGCGTACTTGGGAGCCGTGCCGTGGGTGGCCTCGAAGATGGCGTGGCCGGTGCGGTAGTTGATATTGCCTCCGGGAGCGATGCCGATGCCGCCCACCTGGGCCGCCAGGGCGTCGGACAGGTAATCGCCGTTCAGGTTAGTGGTGGCGAGCACGTCGAACTCGTCGGCCCGGGTGATGGTCTGCTGGAGGGTTATGTCGGCGATGGCGTCCTTGATAAGGAGCATGTTCCGCCACTTCCCGTCCCCGTGGGTCGGCCGGAGCGCAAGGGTCGCCTCCACCTCGGCAAGGACGGATTCCTGCTGGGCAGGGGTCATATTGTCGAAGCCGGGCTCGATGGAGCGGGCATTGTCCTTCGCGGTCATTTTCGGGTTCTTTTCCACGTTGCCCAGGATCCATGACTCGCGCTGGGAAACGGTCCGGTCGCGGTAGCGGGTCGCGGCCAGTTCGTAGCCCCAGTTCTTGAAAGCCCCTTCCGTGAACTTCATGATGTTTCCCTTGTGGACGATGGTCACCGACTTCCGGCCGTTCTTCAGGGCATACTCGATGGCCGCCTCCATCAGGCGCTCCGATCCCTCACGGGAAACCGGTTTGATGCCGATGCCGGAGGTTTCGGGGAAACGGATCTTCTTGACACCCATCTCCCTCTGGAGGAATTCAATGACCTTTTTCGCCTCCGGCGTTCCCTCGGCCCACTCGATACCGGCGTAGATATCCTCGGTATTCTCCCGGAAGATCACCATGTCCACCAGCTCGGGCCGCTTCACCGGCGAGGGAACGCCCTTGATGTAGCGCACCGGCCGGAGACAGACGTAGAGGTCCAGTTCCTGGCGGAGCGCCACGTTCAGGGAGCGGATGCCGCCGCCGATGGGAGTGGTGAGCGGCCCCTTGATCCCCACCCGGTATTCGCGGAAAGCAGCCAGCGTCTCGTCGGGGAGCCAGCCGAGCCCCATGTTGAAGGACTTCTCACCGGCATATACTTCTTTCCAGACAATCTCCCGGGTACCTCCGTAGGCCTTCGCCACTGCGGCGTCCAGCACCCGCACCGCTGCGCGCCAGATATCGGGTCCGGTGCCGTCACCCTCGATGAAGGGGATGATCGGGCGGTCGGGAACGGAAAGGACCCCGTTGGAAATGGTAATCTTCTCATCACAAGGCATTCTCTTCTCCTGTCGATAGTATTACAAGCCTCTTGGGATAGTGCGGAAACACGCTCCCCTCAAATGCGTCATCTCTCTCCCCCTGTCCGGGGATCCTATCCGCATGAATGTATCCGGTTTGCCCCATTATGGCAAGATTAATTGAGGGAAAACCCCTCTCCGGACGGCAACGCGCAGCGCACTCCCCGGCGCACGACACTGAACAGCGCATACAGGAACACGAGCGGATCCACCAGATAGTCCCACAGATTGGAGGACCAGGAAAGATGAAGGGCAAATGCGGCAACCGGGAAAGCAAGATAATATGCCGCCGACGGTTGCCGACGAAAGAGGATAAGGCCGCCGAAGGCGACAGCAGCCAAAATCCACCAGGGCCGATACCCCCACTGGTAGGGATCCGCGGCAAAGGGTCCCAGCGAAAGAGGATAGAGTATCAGGCCCGAAAGGAGGATCATCCCCAGGAACCAGTCGCGGGCATTGTTTTTTCCGCCTTCTCCGCCGAAAAGAGACATCATGGAAAGCATGACCGTAACAGCGCTCACATCGCCGACAATACCCCGCAGGTAAGCGGCCGCGGACAAGCCTTTCCAGAGAGGCAGGAATGCCATGCCCGTCAGCGCGGCGGCAACCAGGCGGCGAGCTGACGTTTTTTTCAAAGGGATTACGGCCATCACTCCCCATGCAAGGACAAGCGCCGAACCGACTAATCCCCACAAATCGCGCGGATCCATCACTCCATCCTCACTTCAGGGTTTGCCAAAGCAGCGGGAGAAATCAACCGATGGGCTATTTTCCTGCGCTTCCAGGTATATACCAGGTGAATCATTCCCTCCCGATCCTGCAGGAGTGCCGGATAGGAGAACTCGTCACCCGTCTCGGGGCTGTTTTCCACGGAAAAGGCCTCCCCCCAGTTCATTCCGGAGTCGGAAGAGAGAAACAGGCTCAGTTTTTGACGGCCGTCCGTCAGGGGATTGCAGGCCAGCAGCAGCCTGCCGTCGCTCAGGCGCAGGAGCGCCACGGAGGAATCGGGATTGGCAAGGGGCAGGTATGGACGGGCAAGCCAGCGGTCCTCTCCGTCACGAAGGGCCGCTACGGCAATCCGCCTTGGTTCGGTGCCGGCGTTTCGCAGCAGAGCCAGAAACTCCCCCTTTTCCGGGATCGGCGCAACAGCCGGTTGCAGCAGCGGTCCGCCGCCCGGCATCCTCTGTTTGTCCAGCACCATGCCGCGGTCATCCAGCCGCAGGATCTCGCCATGTTTGGTAAAGAGCTCGTGGTAGGAAGGAAGGACGAAACCGCCGCCCATGAGCGGAACGGGCTGGGTACGGGCAAGTGTGCTCAGGTTGAAGAAGGGCGCCGTTACCAGTCTTTCGGCCCTGGACCAGCTTGCGCCCCCGTCAGCGGAGACCCGGTGATTCAGGGCGGAGGTGCTCCACCCCCCCACGGAGGTACTGACATACCAGAGGTGGAGGCGGCCGGCCGTGTCGCATCCCAGCACCGGATTGCCGACCTTGCGGACGTACCTGGCGGTATCGCGGCCGGTCTGGTGGGGATCGGCGATTATGCACGGCCTGGCCCATCGGCCGCCCCTCAGCAGTGAACAGTATATTGCCACATCCCTGGCGCCCTCGCGCGAACCCGCGAACCAGGCGCAAACGACCGTACCATCCGTGAGCCGCGCCAGGGTTGCCGCATGCACGGATGGGGCGACAGACGGCAGAAAAGTCAGGCGGTTCAGGGGCGGGACGGTACTGCCGTCTGCGGCTGCAGGATATGCCACCTGGCGGTTCCCAAGAGCCGGAATTGTCCCGTAATGGACCCGGTACGCGGCGGCCAGGAGTGCGATCGCAAGAACCAGAAGCGGCAGGGCTGCGGTGGAGCACTTATTCATGGCAGGATCACCGGCATTCATCCGCCGCCCACCGCTCAGCCGCGTCATGGGGCGCCAGGGGTGACTCCACCAGATATTCCCGCACGAACAGAAGCTCGAACAGTTTCCCCTCCAGGAACATCTCACGCAACTCCTTTCCCTTGTGCCTGGTCCGCATATCCAAGCGTTCGCCCACGATGACGCAGCCGGGGCATCGGGCCAGTACCGACCTGCGCGTACCCTCCTGAATTGGTACCTGCACCGCAAACAGCGGATACCGTTCTGACAACTGTCTGATGGGGAGATTCAAGCCCGTCTGATAGCTGTGGATGTCCGCGCCAGGAAGGAGAAAGCGGATCCGCTCGTCCTTTGCCCGGAAGTTGCTCGGGACCCACACCTGTCGGCCGCGCATTTTCTCGCGGACTTCCAGGGGAAACACCCCCATGCGGATGTCCAGGGGGCGCACAAAGGAAGCGAACACCAGATAGAGCAGGAGCGGGACCGTCACAGCCAGAGGGCGGGTAAACCTCGGAATGAAAATACCGGCCGTGATAAACACGGCGCACGCGGCCAGCAGCAGCCAGTAATGGGCAGGATATGCCCCGCAGCCGCCCATCTGGGCGTGCAGCCGAATGGAGAGTACGGTGACGACAGTCAGGATTACTCCTCCGCAAATGAACGTCGCAAGGAAAACTCGGCGGCCGATTCTCTCCCATTCCAAGGCCAGGAGCACGGCAACGGCGGGCATGGCCGGCAGCAGGTAGCGGCCGGACC
>JAAZOO010000439.1 GCA_012797715.1 Geobacteraceae bacterium
CCCGGTATCGAGAAAGAGCAGATGAAGAACCTTTTTACCCCCTTTTTCACGACAAAACCCAAGGGTACAGGGCTGGGACTGGCCATATGCCACAAAATCGTCTCCGAGCACCGCGGGATGATAAAGGTTGATTCCGCTCCGGGAAAGGGCTCCACTTTTACGGTTCTGTTGCCCCTCATTCGCTGATTCAATCGGCGACCGTCAACAGACGCACGGCGACCGGCGCGTGCTGCCGAACTCAACACAGGACTTCCATGACAGAAGGAAACGATTATGGCTCTCAACAGAATACTGGTAGCCGATGATGAAGAAAGCATGCGGTGGGTGCTTTCGAAGGCGCTCAAGAGGAAGGGGTTCACGGTGGATTTGGCCAGAGACGGGGATGAAGCGCTGGAGATGATCCAGACGGCGCACTATGATCTGGCCATCCTGGATATCAAGATGCCCGGCCTCTCGGGGCTCGACCTTCTGGAGCGTGCCCGTGAAGTGAAAAACGATCTCCTCGTGGTAATCATGACCGCTGAAGCGAGCATGAAGAACGCTGTGGAGGCCATGAAGCGCGGGGCGTACGATTACATCACGAAGCCCTTTGACCTGGACGTAATCGACGCCATCATCGAGAAGATCGAGAAGGCTCGGGAGATGACCTCACAGGTCTCTCTCCTGAAGGAAGAACTGAAAGACCGCTACCAGCTTGAAAAGACCATTATCGGAAACTCTCCGGCCATGCGCGATATCTACAAGACTATCGGTAAGGTTGCGCCCAGCGATATCACCGTGCTAATCCAGGGAGAGTCGGGAACCGGCAAGGAGCTTATCGCCCGCGCCATTCACTTCAACTCGAAGCGGATCGGAAAACCCTTTATCGCCATCAACTGCGCCGCCATCCCCAAGGAGCTTCTGGAAAGCGAGCTCTTCGGCTTTGAGAAGGGCGCATTTACCGGTGCCGTTGAGAGAAAGCTGGGAAAATTCGAACAGGCCAACGGAGGCACCATCTTTCTGGACGAAATAGGGGACATGCCCATCGATCTCCAGGCGAAAATCCTTCGCGTTCTCCAGGAAAAAGAGATTACCAGGACCGGAGGAAATCAAAGTATCGCCGTGGATACCAGAATCGTGGCGGCGACCAATCAAGACTTGGAGGAAAAGGTACGTGAAAGGGCCTTTCGCGAGGATCTCTTCTATCGGCTGAATGTCGTCCCCATTACCCTGATTCCCCTCCGTGACAGGAAGGAGGATATCCCGCTCCTTGTTGATTATTTCCTGAGAAAGAGTTGCGCGGAGATGGAAGTCCCGACAAAGAAGTGCTCGGAGGACGCCCTCCGTCTCCTCTCCTCCCATTCCTGGCCGGGGAATGTCCGAGAGCTGGAGAATACCCTGAAGCGTGCCGTTATCCTGTCCTCGGACCCCCTCTTGACCTCTGACGATTTTGCCGCCCTGCGGTCCCACGTGGGCTCATTGTCGCGCACTGATGAACTCTCACTTGAGGCCCAGGTTGAAGTGAAACTCCGCTCGTGCTTTGGGAATCTAGACAAGATGGAGTCGGGAGATTTGTACAGCATGGTACTGGAACAGATGGAACGCCCCTTGATTCGTTTCGTTCTGGAGAAAACGAGGGGAAACCAGGTCAAGGCGGCCGATATTCTCGGGATAAACCGGAATACCCTGAGGAAAAAGATTCAGGACCTCGGCATTGAAGTAAAAAAAGACTGAAGGACGTCATGCCCGAAAAAAGGGGGAAGGAGAAACAAGATGTTCGATCAGGATCGCTTTCAACTGGACACTGCATCATCACTTCTGATGATAATCGATTTTCAGGAAAAACTGTGCGCTGCCATGGATGGGGAAATCCTTGAAAAAAACGCCAAGAATGTCTCCATTCTGCTGGAGGCGGCCCGCGATCTCGGCGTTCCCGTCATCGGCACCGAGCAGTACCCGGCAGGACTGGGCGCAACACTTCCCGGCCTGAAAGAAAAGCTTGAGGATGCTCCCCTTGAAAAGATGAGTTTCAGTTGCTGCGCAGATGACGCTATCATGGAACGAATCGCCGCATCGGGAAAGAGAAGCGTCATTGTAACCGGCATGGAGGCCCATATCTGCGTGCTTCAAACGGTACTCGATCTGCTTGCGAAGGGGTATGCCGTGCACGTGGTGTCTGATGGGGTTCTCAGCAGGAGAAAGAGCAACTGGCGCACGGGGCTTGCCGTCGCCTCGTCGGCAGGGGCTGTCGTGACAGCAACGGAGATCGTCCTATTCCAATTATTGAAAAGGGCAGGTACCCCCGAATTCAAGAAGCTTTCGAAGCTGGTGCGATAAACTCTCCGACGCCGGGCGCTTACCCCCCCTGGAGGGTAATGAATCTCTGCAGGAGCGCAAGCGAACCCTCTCCAAAGGCGGAAAACTCCATTCCGAAACCGGGGGGATACTCCTTCTTCTTTCTCTCCTGCCCGCTGTTTTTCCAGCAGACCCTTCCCTTCGCCTGGACCTGCGCCTCCGGACTGAACGGCAGGGCAAAGACAAGAGACACCTCGGTGCCCACGTCCAAATCATACTCCGTCGCCACGTACAGACCACGGATGCTGAGATCGAGAACAATTCCCGTCATAAGGACACGAAATGCCTGGAAGCGGACCTTCGCTGAAACGGGGATTCTCTTTTCTCTTCTGTCCAGTTCCGGAATATAGCGGCGAACCGTATCAAGGTAGAGCCCCCGGTCGAAAGGTTTTGTCAGCAGCCCGTCGCAACCCGCACGCCTGCAGAGCTCATGATCTTCCTGCTTCCCCGCTGCCGTTGCCATGATAACCGGTATGGACGAAAGTTCTGGATCTCCCTTTATGGCTGCGCAACATTCGGCCCCGTTCATGCCCGGCATATGCAGGTCCAGTATCACCAGATCCGGACGGACGCTCCTGACGGTCGCCAGTGCCTCGGCACCGTCCCGTGCACACAGTATCTGGAAAATGGACATTTTCAGGAAACCCTTCTGGATTTCAAGAAACATGGCAACATCATCCACAAGAAGAACACGCCTGGGCATGGAAAGGAAGACCTCCGGGACTCAGGCTCCGGCAACAATCCGACGGGCCACGATGTCATGATTCAGCCAGACAACAGGGGCGTTCGGCTCCCATGACATGTCGAAAATCAAGCGCCCTACGGAACGGAATACCGCCCTGGACAGTTCAGCACACACAATATCCTTCTGGCTCCTGTTCATGCTCAGCAAAGCAGTGGCACGGGAAAGCATCCGTTCTGCCTGTTCCGGGGAGTTATGCCGGGGCCAGGCGGAAAAATCCCGGTACTCTTCCAGATGAGGATCCGCCAGGTACTGATTGGCGGATGCAACTACCTCATCAAGGGTGACACCTTCCGAAAGTAGCGACTGGCAGGCAGTCCGAATCTCTTCTGCGGCCGGGCCATCTCCCTCCCTTTCCAGTGCGGCGAGCAGAGGGTACAGAGAAAGCTCGACGCCGAGAAAAAGGGCGCTCGAGTTTGTCTGTATTTCGGGACAGTTGAAGACCGTTGCGTGGATGCCTTTCTCCCACGCCGCCGCGGCCGCCTCTTCCAGGCGCATCTTCGCCCATCCCTGCAGGTACGGGGTGTAGGTCTGCCACGTATACCTGTCGTTTATCAACACCTCGCACCCGTGGTACCCGTACGCCGTGTACGCCACCCGCCCCCCTGTGCGCTCGATCCTTTCCCTGATTCGCCCGGATGCGTCGATGAGATGACCGAAAGTGTTTGCTGTCACTTCGTCGAAACAGACGGCGCACAGTCTGCCCAGCGGCGAATTCCAGAAGACTTCCGAAGGGGTAAAGCGTTCTCCCTGCCCCTTGAACACGCGGTTCAGGACCGGCATCAGGATGCGCGCACGGGGAATCCCTCCCGCCATGGTATGGGAAAAGAGGACATTGCACCCACCGGGAATCCTGGCATCCAGCTCGGCCATCACCCGACCGAGATGTGCGGTAAAGCGTTCAATACCCGCCTTTCGCGCCTGTTCCACCGCATTCCAGTCCAGCTCCACGGAACCCCAGGCATCCGCTTTCACCCCCTTCAACTGGTCGACGGGCGATATGCCGTGCTCGTCCGGATCCATATCGAAGCCCGCCTCCAGGGGAATATTGATGATCTTCCCTCCGAGCAGGGCTTCCGCATCGGCAATTTCAGTTTCATTGAGGGGGCGCAAGTCTCCGGAGGCATCGCGCCTCCCCACCGTAATCCCGAGAATGGTCATCCCCGCCCTGCGGGCCTGTTCCACAAGGCCGTTGGCGTACCCTCTTCCGAAAAGCTCGCCGAACAGGACAAAGACATCACCACGGCCATACCCCGCGGCGTGGGGAAGAGTCCGCAACGGATTAAAGCTGATCATTGTTTTCCCACCTTTCTTTTACTCGAAATCAGCGCCGGCGCTGCCGCGACCGAAGCAGACACCTCTTTTTGATTCTCTTATGAAATGGATAAGGTAGCGGACGTCGTCCGTCATTTCCAACTCAGCTTCCGCTTTTTCCAAATTCTCCCGCATGTTCGGCCCCCCGCGGAACAGGGCCTTGAAGGCATTCTTCACCGCACGCACCCGTTTCGCGTCATACCCGTTTCGTCGAAGACCCACGAGATTTACGGTGCGGACAGTGTGCGTTTCATCCATGATACAGAAGGGGGGGACATCCCGGGATGTCCTGGAGAGACCTCTCATCATGGACAGCTTCCCGATACGGCAGAACTGGTGCACCACGCAGTTCCCTGAGATGATTGCCCTGTCCTCGACAGTCACATGTCCAGCAAGCAGAGAGCCGCCGGCAAGGATGATACTGTCCCCGATAGTGCAATTATGGGCGACGTGGGACTGAACCATGAAATAATTGTTATCACCGATTCGCGTTGTTGTCCCTTCCCGATTGCCCCGGTGAACGGTGACATACTCACGGAACGAATTCCCGTTTCCGATCCGGAGAAAGCTTTGTTCGCCGTTATAGCCGAAATCCTGCGGATCGTGACCGATCACTGCGCCGTAATGGATCGTGTTGTCGCACCCCAGGGTCGTCCATGGGCCAATAACCGCATGAGCCATGATTTTCGTGCCGCTGCCTATCCTTGCATGTTCTCCGATGATGACATTCGGTCCAATCTCCACTCCTTCTTCCAGAACAGCGGTTGGACTTATTCGAGCTGTTGAGTCAATCATTGATTCCTCTCTTCGACGACAGATGGAATTCTAGAAATGCCTCAGAATTCCGACCGCACAGCATAATTTTCAAATCGGGTATACTCGCCCAGAAAAGTCAGATTTACGGTCCCGATGGGACCGTTGCGCTGTTTGCCGATGATAATCTCCGCCTTGCCCCGCACATCGGGGTTATCCTTGTTGTAAACCTCGTCCCGGTACACGAACATGATTACGTCCGCATCCTGCTCAATTGCCCCGGATTCTCTCAGGTCGCTCATCATCGGTCTTTTATCGGTGCGGCTTTCCAGCCCGCGATTCAATTGGGAGAGAGCAACGACCGGCACGGAAAGCTCTTTCGCCAACGCCTTCAGGGAACGGGATATCTCGGAAATCTCCTGCTGGCGGGACTCCGGAGAACCGCTTCCCCGCATCAATTGAAGATAGTCGACTACAATCATTCCAATATTGTGCTCCGCTTTCAACCTGCGGGCCTTTGCCCGCATTTCAAGGACCGAAATCGCCGGGGTATCGTCTATGAAAATCTCGGCCTCAAAGAGCTTTTCCGCTCCCCGCATAACCTTTTCCCACTCTCCATCCAAAAGATGGCCGGTTCGCAATCGGCTGGCATCAACCCTCGCCTCCGAACAGAGGAGGCGGGTCACCAACTGTTCCTTGCTCATCTCGAGAGAAAAAATCGCCACCGGACAGCGCGGCTCCGCATAGAGAGAAGCATACTGGGCTATATTGAGGGCAAAGGCGGTTTTCCCCATGGAAGGCCGGCCGGCGATAATTATCAAATCGCTCCGTTGAAAACCGGCGGTTTTTTCATCAAGATCGAGAAAACCTGTGGGAACGCCGGTTGTATGCTCCTTTCGTTCATATAAGTCACCGATATGCTTAATCGTATCCTTGAGTATTGCATTAAGTTGAAAATAGGGCGTTTTTACCCTGTTCTCGGAGATTTCAAAGATGGTCTTCTGCGCTTTGTCAAGCAGCTCCTCGATCTCGGCCTGTTCGTCATAGCCTTCCGTCACGATATCCGTTGCGGCGCGAATCAGGTTTCTGGCAATTGCTTTTTCCTTGACGATACGCCCATAGTAGGCGATGTTGGCCGCAGTCGGAACAAAGTCGACAAGCGTGGCCAGGTATGCACCGCCGCCCACCTCC
>JAAZOO010000440.1 GCA_012797715.1 Geobacteraceae bacterium
CGGTACGCGATCCGCCAGGATGTGGCGGGCTGGGCAGGCCCGGTGGGCGTATCGTTCACCGGTCGGCGTAACGGGGCTGGGCGCTTCACGTAACTACACCACAAGGAGGAAGGAATGGGAGACAAGATTATCCGTATCAACATGACAAACCTCACCACCGCGACAGAGGCAGTTCCCGCGGAGTGGGCAGCCCTCGGCGGGCGTGGGCTCACCTCGACCGTCGTGGCCAAGGAAGTACCCCCGACCTGCGATGCGTTGGGCAAGTACAACAAGCTGGTTTTCGCTCCCGGTCTTCTGACCGGCACCTCGGCGGCCAACTCCGGCCGTCTGTCCGCCGGCTTCAAGAGCCCCCTGACCGGCGGCATCAAGGAAAGCAACGCCGGCGGAACCGCTGCGCAGAATCTGGAAAAACTGGGCATCAAAGCGGTCATCATTGAAGGCATGCCCCAGGAAGACAAGTGGTACAGCATCCACATCAACAAGGACGGCGCCACCATTAAGGAAGACATGGAGTTCGTGGGCAAGGGCCTGGGCAACTATGAACTCATCAAGACCGTGAGCGAGCGGCTCGGCAAGAAAATCGGCGTCATCGTATGCGGTCCCGCAGGCGAGTACAAGATGGCAGCCGCGAACATCTCCGTCAAAGACCCGGACGGCAATATCCGGAGCCACGGCCGTGGCGGCGGCGGAGCGGTCATGGGCTCCAAGAAGGTGAAGTACATCACCATCGACGATACCGACGGACCGGGCGTATCCATTGCCGATCCGGAGAAATTCAAAACGCAGGCACGCATCTTCGCCAAAGCCATGCTCGACCACCCGGTCAGCGGCCAGGGTCTTCCCACCTACGGCACCAACGTTCTGATCAATATCCTGAACGAGGCCGGCGGTCTCCCCACCAAGAACTTCCGCTTCGGCACCTGCGACCATGCCAACAAGGTCTGTGGTGAAACCATGCACGACACCATCGTCGCCAGGGGCGGCAACCCGAGCCACGGCTGCCACGCGGGCTGCATCATCAAGTGCTCCCAGCTCTACGTGGACAAGGACGGCAAGTACCTTACCTCCGGGTTCGAGTATGAAACCGTCTGGGGTTTCGGCTGCAACAGCCTCATCGAGGATCTGGACGACATCGCACGCTGTGACTGGGTCATGGACGACATCGGCATCGACTCCATCGAAGGCGCCGTCATCATGAACGTTGCAATGGAAGCGGGGATCCTTGCCTGGGGCGACGGCAAGGAAGCCTACCGGCTCTTCGATCAGGAAGTCCGCAAAGGCACACCGATGGGCCGAATCCTGGGCAACGGCGCCGGTTCCGTGGGGCGCACCTACGGTCTGACCAGAATCCCGGTCGTCAAGAACCAGGGTATCCCGGCATACGACCCGCGTGCGGTCAAGGGTATCGGCATCACCTATGCGACCTCCACCATGGGTGCCGACCACACCTCCGGCTACACCATCGCCACCAACATCCTGAGGGTCGGCGGTTTCGTGGATCCTCTGTCCAAAGCCGGACAGGTCGAGCTGTCCCGCAACCTGCAGATTGCCACAGCCGCTGTTGACAGCTGCGGTCTCTGCATCTTCGTCGCTTTCCCGGCCCTTGACATCCCCGAGTGCTTCACCGCCATCTATGAGATGATCAATGCCCGGTACGGCACCAACCTGGATGCCAACGCCGTGGTGGAATTCGGCAAATCCATCCTCAAGACCGAACACGAATTCAACGTGGCTGCCGGTTTCACCAACAAGGACGACCGTCTCCCCGAATTCTTCGAAGAGCCGGTGCCGCCCCATAACGCGGTATGGGATTTCACCGACGAGGAAATCGACGAATTCTGGAAATTCTAGACTGACACCTGATTGCATCTCCCAGGAAACGCCTCCATTCCCATTCTTGTGTGAAGCGTTTCCACCCGGCGGGCGTCTGCCCGGGCGCCCGCCACCCTTTCCTTCCCGTCTCAGGGGAACCGCAAAGGAAAAGGCCGGTGAAAACCGGCCTTTTCCTTTCCTTCACCTGCATTCTTTCCCGGAACTCCCCGGAGCACTGCGGAGATTACCGGGCGTTCCTGC
>JAAZOO010000441.1 GCA_012797715.1 Geobacteraceae bacterium
AACGCGCCCTGCATCGTGTTCATCGACGAGATCGACGCCGTGGGACGTCACCGGGGCGCCGGGCTGGGGGGAGGCCATGACGAGCGGGAACAGACGCTCAACCAGCTCCTGGTGGAGATGGACGGCTTCGAATCCAACGAAGGAGTCATCCTGATCTCCGCCACCAACAGGCCTGATGTTCTTGACCCGGCCCTGCTCCGCCCGGGACGCTTCGACCTGCAGGTTGTCGTGCCCCGCCCCGACGTGAAGGGCCGCGAAGCGATCCTGAAGGTGCATTCCCGCCAGACGCCCCTTGCGCCCAGCGTCGACCTGTCGGTCATCGCCCGGGGCACCCCGGGATTCTCCGGAGCCGACCTGGCCAACGTGGTCAATGAGGCGGCCCTCCTGGCGGCCCGCAAGGACAAGAACTTCGTGGAGATGCAGGATCTTGACGACGCCAAGGACAAGGTGCTGATGGGCGTGGAGCGCCGCAGCATGGTCATCTCCGAGGACGAAAAGCGGAACACGGCCTACCACGAGGCAGGTCATACCCTGGTGGCCAAGTTCATCCCCAACACCGACCCGGTGCACAAAGTCTCCATCATCCCCCGCGGCAGGGCGCTCGGCATCACCATGCAGCTCCCCATCGAGGACAAGCACTCCTATAACCGGGAGTCCCTGCTCGATCGCATCGCGGTCCTGATGGGCGGACGGGCGGCCGAGGACATCGTGTTCCAGACCATGACTACGGGAGCAGGCAACGATATCGAACACGCCACCGAGATAGCCCGTAAGATGATCTGCGAGTGGGGGATGAGCGAACGTCTGGGGCCGGTGAGTTACGGCAGGAAGGATGAACAGATATTCCTGGGACGGGAGATGGCGGTCACGAAGAATTTCAGCGAGGCGACCGCCGTCGAGATCGACCAGGAGATCCGCCGCATCGTGGAAGACAACTACACGCGCGCCCGTACCATCCTCAAGGACAATATCGAGCTGCTGCACAAGCTGTCCCAGGCCCTCATCGACAAGGAGAGCCTGAACGGAAGCGAGGTGGACGAGATCATCGGCAGGTCCGCCGCCACCCCCGAGTCAGCCCCTTTCTCCTGGGAACCGCCCGCAGAATGAGCGTTTTTTCGATACAATGACCATCGCCCCCTTGCCCCATGAACCCACGGCAAAGCAGCCGCCCGGCCCCGGCATCTGGCGAATCGGGAAAAGAGACCTCGACCTGGGAGCGCGACCCCATATCATGGGGATCCTCAATGTGACTCCCGATTCCTTTTCCGACGGCGCGGCCTTCCTGGAAACGGACAGGGCGGTGGAACAGGCCCTCGCCATGGAGGCCGAGGGCGCCGACATCATCGATATCGGCGGAGAAAGCACGCGTCCCTATGCGCCGGCCGTCGACGGGAAGGAAGAGTTGCGCAGGGTGCTGCCGGTCATAGAAAGGCTTGCCGGCCGCCTGTGCGTCCCTCTTTCCATCGACACCTACAAGTCAGCGGTCGCCGCCGAGGCACTCCGTGCCGGCGCGGAGATCATCAACGACATCAGCGGCTGCAGTTTCGATCCCCGCATGGCCGAGGTTGCGGCATCCGCAAACGCGGGGCTCGTACTCATGCATACCCGCGGCAGGCCTGCGGAAATGCAGAATGACACAAGCTACCGTTCGCTCATCCCCGAGGTCATGGACTACCTGGCGGAACGCATCTCCCATGCCGTATCGTGCGGCATCGAGCGGGACAGGATAGTGGTCGACCCCGGCATCGGCTTTGGAAAGGACCTGCGGGGGAATCTTGAAATCCTGCGCCGTTTGAACGAATTCGGCGTTCTCGGCAGGCCGATCCTGGTGGGCGCCTCACGAAAGGGGTTCATCGGAGCGGTCCTGGGCCGGGATGTGGGGGACAGGATGTTTGGAACCGCGGCGACGGTTGCCCTGGCTGTGGCGGGCGGCGCCTCGATTCTGAGGGTGCATGATGTGAGGGAGATGCGGGACGTCGCGCTCATGGCCCATGCCGTTCTCCACCCTCCCGCATGATGCGCCCTGAACCCTTTTCTCTCCGGGCGGGCTTTTCTCCAGCGACTCGAGGACCTTGCAGTGGAAGCGATGATACCTTTCCCCACAGATATTACGTGGCTCGACCTTCTCGATATTCTCCTCGTCGCGTTTATCCTGTACCAGATCATCCTTCTCATCAGGGGGACCATCGCCGTTCGCCTCCTCCTCGGCCTCGCAGCTCTGCTCCTGCTCTATGCTGCCTCGCAGTTTCTCGGTCTCACGACACTCTACTGGATACTCGACAACTTTTTCGGCGCCATTCTCCTGGTCCTGGTAGTGGTCTTCCAGCACGACATCCGCCGGGCACTCTCCTCCATGGGAAGGAGCGGTTTCCTGAAAATGCGCGGCGAAGGCCATTCCGAGCTGGTGGAAGAGCTGGTAACAACGGCCGAAGCACTCTCGAACAAGAGCATCGGCGCCCTCATCGTCATTGAACGGGAAGTGGAGGTGGAAAACTGCCTGGAGGTCGGCACGGAGATAGACGCCAAGGTGACCAGTGAGATTCTCACCTCCATCTTTCTCCCCTATTCGCCCATCCACGACGGCGCGGTCATCATCCAGAAGGGGAAACTTACCAAAGCCGGGTGCTTTCTCCCCCTGTCCCGCAACCATGAGCTGAGCAAGACACTGGGTACCCGCCACCGGGCGGCCATCGGCCTGACCGAGGTCACCGACGCCGTTGTGCTCGTTATTTCCGAAGAGACGGGTTCCGTATCCATCGCCGTCAGCGGCAGGATAACCCGGGACCTGGACCAGAATACTCTGCGAAAGATGCTCAGGAAATATATCCTTCCCAAGCAAAGCAGGTGGTTCCCATGACGACGTGGCAAGTATTCACCTGCAATCTTCCCATCAAGCTGCTGGCCCTCGCGCTGGCCGTCGCCCTGTGGCTGATGGCGTCCGAGGCGAAGCAGGTTGAGATGGAACTCTCCCTCCCGGTCGTGCTTCGCAACAGACCTCCGGGCCTTGCCGTTCTCGGCGCCATTCCTCCGGACGTGAGGGTCACCGTTGCCGGGAGGAAGTTCAGCATCCGCAGGGTGCGCACGGAAAGGGCTCCCGTAGAGCTGGACCTGAAGGGGCTCGGCGAAGGGACCGTCTCCTTCGCTTCCATGGACAAGCGCCTGCGCCTGCCGCCGGGGGTCTCGACGCTGCGGGTGTTCCCCGCTACCATCGAGGTGAAGCTGGTCCGGTCGGCCCATGCCGGAAGCCGGTAACCCTGGCGTATTTTTACAGTTTTAATAACCTTTCTTTGGACAGGGGTGGACAGGATGCACAGGAGAAAAGCCGAGACTGGAAGGGAACAAACAGAAACCCTGAAAGCCTATCGGCTCTCAAAGATTCAAATCCTGGGAATCCCTGGCAATGCGCCTTTCAGCTTTTGATACGGAGTCTTCATCCGGAGTTTCCGGATGAAACTAGGTACAAGAGAACCCTGCGCGGTTTTTCACCAATCCACACACGAGGTCTTTGCTCAATGAAAAAATTGTTCGGAACCGACGGCGTCCGGGGCGTTGCAAATGTCTACCCCATGACCACCGAAATGGCCATGCAGATCGGCCGTGCCGCAGCCCACATCTTTAAGCAGGACGGCGAAACGCGCCGCCACCGCATCGTTATCGGCAAGGACACCCGGCTTTCCGGGTACATGATCGAGAACGCTCTGGCTGCAGGGATCTGCTCCATGGGCGTTGACGTGCTCCTCGTGGGACCGTTGCCCACTCCCGGCATCGCCAACATCACCTCCTCCATGCGCGCCGATGCCGGAGTGGTGATATCGGCGTCCCACAATCCTTTCCAGGATACCGGCATCAAGTTCTTTTC
>JAAZOO010000442.1 GCA_012797715.1 Geobacteraceae bacterium
GCCACCGGATCGTTGATGAAGCTAGTACACGAGGTGCGGGACCAGTTGACCGCCAGGGCCTATCAGCTGGAGGAGCACAAATCCCGGCGCGGCGTGCAGACCGCTGAATTCGGTTCCAGGGACATGGTATATCTGCTGGCGTTGAGGTCAATCAACCGCTATGTCCCGCTCCTGTTCCATTACACCAAGGCCGAGCATGCCCATCCGTGGGAGGTGTTCGGCGTCCTGCGGCAGCTCATCGGCGAACTCACCACCTTCTCCGAGGACGTAAGCGTCCTGGGAGAGGTTAAATGCAGGGGCAAGGATGATGCGACCATTCCCGATTATGATCACAATAACCTCTGGGCCTGTTTCTCCGCGGCCCAGGATATGATCTCCCATCTCCTGGACCAGATCACCGCCGGTCCCGAATACGTTATCCGCCTGGCACATGACGGGACATTCTTCGCCGCCGAGTTGAAACCCGCCGTCTTCGAGGGGCGCAATCGCTACTACCTGGCGGTCAAGACCGACGCCGATCCCAAGACGGTGCTTGTTACCCTGGTGGACATCGCCAAGCTGAGCTCCCGGGAGCAGATGCACACCCTGGTTACCCAGGCCCTGCCGGGGATCGGACTTGAATATATTCAGGTTCCGCCCCAGGAACTCCCCCGCCGGGCTCACACCCACTACTTCACCATCGACCATCACGACGACCAGTGGCTGTTGGTGGAACGAAACCGCTCCCTGGCTCTCTACTGGCACGACGCGCCTGATGATGCAAACATAGAGCTCATGGTGGTGGGGAGATAACCCTTGCAAGCCATGCCCGGGAGTTCTTACCAGAAAGAGCTGGTTCGGCTGAGGGAGCTGGCCCCCCGATTCTCCGATGCCTGGCCGGCTCTGGCGCCGATGCTGGCCGGTCCGACGACGGATCCGGACGCGGAGCGGCTCCTGGAGGGTGTGGCTTTCAAGATTGGGCTCATGCGGGAGAGGCTGGAATCGGATTTCCCGGAGATCGTGCACGAGTATTTTCAGCGCCTGTTGCCGCATTATCTGCTTCCTTTCCCGGCCGCCACCATTGTCTCTTTCAGTTTGGATCCATCGGCCCTCGAGTCGTGCGTCGTTCCGGCGGGAACCCGACTCTCGTCCATCCCCTTGGACGGAACTTCCTGCGTTTTCTCCACTACCTCGACGGTGGAAGTGCACCCTCTCCGGCTGACCGATGCCTCGCTTTCCCGGGAAAAGGTCAGCGAGACCGCCGTCGTGCTGTCCCTGGAATCGGTCGGCATGCCGTTGTCCCAATGGCGACCCGGCCCACTGCGCATACATGTCACGGGGGATTACGTCCCGACAACCGATCTGTTCCTGCTTCTCAGCCGCCATGTGCGGTCCATTGTCCTGACGCCGGCACGGGGCGGCTCCCCCTTCTTCCTTCCTCCCGATTCATTGCGACCCGTGGGACTCGAGGCGGAAGACTCGCCGTTGCCGTATCCTCCAAACGCCTTCCCGGGCTTCCGGCTGCTGCGTGAGTATTTTGCCTTTCGAGAGAAATTCCCGGCCTTCGACCTGTACGGATTGGACTTGTGGCGGGATCGGGGTGACGGTACCGGGTTCCTCATCAGGCTGGAACTGGACCATCCCCCCGGTGCCGAGACCAGGATCGGAAGCGAACATTTTGCCCTGTTCGCTACCCCGGCGGTCAACATCTTTCCCCATGAAGCGGATCCGATTGTCCTCGACCATCGGTCGTCAACCCATCTCCTCAGGCCCGCGGCGCCCAATCCCGCCCATTACCGGATATTCTCCGTGGACGGCGTGTCCGGTTTCTTCCGGAGAACCGGCCGGGAACGGAGATACGCGCCTCTCGACCTGTTCCGCGAGGTTGCGCCGGAACAGCCGGTTTATCATGCCGTGCCCGTAAGATCTCAGGTCCATGCCGGATACGATCTGCGCCTCTCGGTGGGGATGCCTCTTGGGGGTGCGCTTCCGGAGGAAGAAACCCTCTCTATTCAATTGACCTGCACCAACGGGGTTCTGCCCGAGGGTCTCCGTATCGGCGATGTATCAGAGTTGCCGCCCGGCTTGCCGGACAGTCTGTCGGTCCGCAATATCACTCCCATCCGGCCCGGGACCTTTCCTCCCTTGGAGCCGGACCTTCCGGAACGGCTCACGAGACACCTCTACCTGAACTGCCTTACCCTCGGAAACGGCGCGAACCTCCGTTCACTCCTGGAACTGTACGTTTTTTCCGGGAACCGCTCCAGGGCATCATCCGACGCCGACCTCAAGCGCATTGCCGGAATCGAAGAGGTCACGGTGCTGGCGAGCGAACGATGGGTGAACGGCGTGCCGATGACCGGCAGGGAGGTCAGGGTGAAGGTCAGACGGGACCATTTCGCGGGCCCGGGAGACCTGTACCTGTTCGGATGCGTGCTCGACCGGTTCATGGCGGAGTGCGCCGAACCCAACACCTTTACCGTCCTGATCGTTCAGGAATCCATCAAGGGAGGAGGTTATCAATGGCCGCCGAGACTGGGCCGGAAACCGCTCCGCTAATCGACGGACTCCTCGAGCGGGGTCACGCCTTCTCCTTTTACCAGGTGATGCGCCTGGCGCGCGCCTGGCTGGGACCCGACGCCCTGGAGCGGAACCGGGTGCGGGTCCGGCCGGAACTCGGCCTTGGTTTCCCGGCGGCAGACGTGGCGCACGTGGAACAGGATGGTGACGGCCTCCGGGTCACCGTCCGCTTCGGCGGCCTCTACGGCGTCGATTCCCCGCTGGCCACCTTCCAGACAGAAGAACTGCTGGAAGACGCGGCCAACGACAGTTTCGCGGCCCGGGGCTTTCTCGATGTCATCCAGCAACGGCTCTATTATCTCCTCGCCCGGTGCTGGAACAAGTACCGGACCCTTGTCCGGCTGGTGGAGGAAGGGGACCCGGCCGAGAAGCAGCGGGCCTGGTGCCATCTCGGCATGGGGGAGGGGGAGCCGGTCGGGCTCGTTCCCGGCTCCTTTCCGCTCCTTCGCTACGGCAACCTCTTCGCCCGGCTTACCCGGCCCGTTTCCGCCCTGGAGGCCATGCTGAAGGATGCCCTGGGCATTGACCGCATCGAGATCATCCAGTGCGTCCGGCGCCTGGTCTCCATCCCCGACGAGCAGCAAATGCGGCTCGACGTCGGCAACAACACCCTGGACGTGGACGCGGTTCTGGGCGCGGATGTGGAAGACCGGATGGGAAAGATGACCA
>JAAZOO010000443.1 GCA_012797715.1 Geobacteraceae bacterium
CCGTCACCGCCGCCTCGGCAGCCACCGGAATGTCCGAGGTGCCTGCCGAAACGACGAGAATCATCCCTTTCCCCCGCACCTCCACCGGTTTCCTCTCCAGGGTGAGGCAGCGGGCGTCGGCATGGTAGCGTGCATCGGGGAAGGTGTTCAGCATGGGGAGGGCCTTGTCCTTGGCGAGCCGGGTCACGAGGACGTTGTTCCCCTTTCCGGCAAGGGAAGCGACGATCCGTTCCATCTGCTCCACGCTCTTGCTCTCCCCGTAGACCATTTCGGGAAAGCCCTGGCGGAGCGCACGGTGATGGTCGACGGTAGCGCATCCGATATCCTCGAAGGGAAGATGACGCAGCCGCTCAAGCACCTCGTCGACCGAGGCGTTGCCGTCTTTCAGGCGCTGAAGAACGAGACGCAGTTCACCGGTTTCCATGGTCACACCTTGCGTTCCGGATACGGAAGATACGGTGGACAAAATACCATTAAACGCTCGCGAAGCGAAGGTATAATATTCCGGTTCGCCGGAGAACAGGGGTGCATGGCAGCGCCGGACAAGAGAATCCTCACACGGGGAGAATGGGTGGAAGCAGGCGCGGGGGCGGGCATGGCCAAATCGCGGACGAGAGTCGCTGCCGGAATGCCGTTTCCGCGATTGGCGCCCCCCCGGAAACCATGCGCCGCCGGTGACCTGCGGCATCACTGGAGAAAGAATCCTCTGCGGCCACCGTTCACGGGGTTGCGCCGGAGACCGGACCCGGCACGGATTCCCGACGCACATGTTCCGCCAGTTCTTCCGCCGCGAAGTCCGCAGCGTCGTTGAAGGGATACAGGACTCTGTCCGCCTCCGCGGCAGCCAGCAGGGCAATTTGGGAATCGTCCCGTGCCAGCACCGCCACTTTGCAGCCATACCCGTGATGTTTCATCCAGGAGATCAATGCCCGGTGGGAATCGGGCTGCGGCAGGGTGCTCACCACCCACTGCGCGCCGTCAAGGGGGAGGGTATCCAGGAAGTTCAGGTCTTCGCAGTCGCCGAAATGCACGTGCATCCCTTCCCGTTCCAGCGCCATCGTCACCTCCGGGTCGAAGTCCACCCCCAGCACGTCCAACCCTGCCGAGTGCAGTCGCCTGAAGAGCCGCCCCCCGTACCGGCCGAGACCGAACACCACGATCTCGGGGGTGCTTGTTTCATGGCGCTCCTCTTCCATGACCATTTCCCGGAACGGGCGCCGCCGCTCGAAGACCGCGAGAAGCGGCCGCAGACGCTGGTACAGGGGTTCCGAATAGAGGATCAGGTAGGTGGAGAGGGTAATGGTTATCAGGCCGATAAGGGTGGTAAGGCCCAAGGCATCACCACTCACGTGACCGAGGGTAATTCCCATTGCCACAAAGACAATGGAAAATTCGCTGATCTGGGCGACCGTGAGACCGGCCATGAAACCGGTGCGCCTGCGATAGCCCATGAAGCCCATAATGACCATCACGATCAGCGGGTTGCCAATCAGCACAAACAGGGACAGTGCCAGCGCAGGCCCGGTTTCGTTTCCCAGGACGGACACTTCCAGCTTGGCTCCGAGATCGACAAAGAAGAACAGCAGCAGGAAATCCCGCATACTGGAGAGCCGCGAGCCTACCACTTCCCGGTAGCCGGTTGACGCCAGGGAAAAGCCGGCGAGAAACGCTCCCGCCTCCTTGCTGAAACCGGCCCACTCTCCCAGGACCGCAAAGGCAGTGCCCCAGGCAATTGCGAATATCAGCAGCAGTTCGGAGGAGCGGGCAATCTGTCCCATCAGCCGGGAAAGCACAAAGCGCATCAGGAGAAAGAGAACTGCTCCCGCGATGCCGATGCGCAGCAGCAGCGACAGCGCCACCTCCCAGGGCGCGGAACTGCCTGCCGCGCCCCGCAGGGCGCTCATCACCATCATCGCCAGCACCACCGCGATGTCCTGCACGATGAGGAAACCCACCGCGATACGGCCGTGCAGGGAATCCAGCTCCTTCTTGTCCGAGAGGAGCTTGACGATGATGATGGTGCTGGAAAAGGTCAGGGCAACGGCAACATACAGAGCGGTGAGCGGATCCCGGCCGAGGGCGAGGAGGATGAGAAAGCCGAGAATAATGGTGAAGGCAAGCTGCCCGAGACCCGTTGCCAGCGCTACCGGACCGATATGGCGCACGCTGTGCAGATCCAGCTTCAACCCGACGACGAACAGGAGCACCGTCACCCCGATTTGGGCGAGCAGATCGATCTGATCCTGTGCCGTGACCCAGCCGAGCACGGACGGACCGGCGATGATTCCCACTGCGATGTATCCAATGAGCAGAGGTTGCCGCAGGCGCAGCGCAAGGAAACCGGCACCTGCCGAAGCGAGCAGGAGCAGCGCGAACTCCGTGTACACCTTTTCCATAGCTACGACCCCTGCTCCCTCGGTTTTCCCGCGCACCCCGCAAAACGATGCGCTGTCTTGCCGTGCATGCAGTACCGCGGTGCCCGAAATGTACCCAGTTGTTCAGCGGTTGGCTGACAGGACGAAAGCTGATGCCGGAGAAACCTCCCACATACCTGCACACTCCCACCCCCTTGGATGGGTGAGGGAGGCAGGGGGAGAATCGGCGGTGGTTTCCGCTGCGTGAAGCCCCATCCGCCCCGGTCAGGAGAAGGAGAAGCTCGGAACGGCAGATGGAGAATCAGCTGCCGGAATCTGCGGGATCAGGCTACTTGTTCACACAGTTGGACCCGCATCGGTGGAAACGTGAAAAAACTCCCATATCCGCCTCGTGCCATCAAAGACCTATCGACATATTCCCTGAGTCTACCGTGCTTCGGGCCTGACACCCATAATCCTAGATTCGGCAGTTGGAGGCATCCTTCGTTCTCTCCGATTGCCGTCTTTGTGCTGCTCTAAGCTCATTTCACTACAGC
>JAAZOO010000037.1 GCA_012797715.1 Geobacteraceae bacterium
GAGAATGCGCGCGGAACGGGTGACAATGACGGCCAGCTCCTCTTCGGTGTAAAACTCCAGGCGGGAAATGACGCCGAAGCGGTCCCGCAGGGGGGAAGAAAGGAGCCCTGCCCTCGTGGTCGCACCCACGAGGGTGAATTTCGGCAGGTCCAGCTTGATGGTGCGGGCGCTCGGCCCCTGGCCGATGATGATGTCCAGCTGGAAATCCTCCATGGCCGGGTAGAGGATCTCCTCCACCACGTGGGAGAGCCGGTGGATCTCGTCGATGAACAGCACGTCGTGGGGTTCCAGGTTGGTGAGGATGGCGGCCAGGTCTCCGGGCCGCTCGATGACCGGGCCCGAGGTGGACTTGATGTTCACCCCCATCTCGGCGGCGATGATGTTGGCCAGGGTGGTCTTTCCCAGGCCGGGCGGGCCGTAGAGAAGGACGTGATCCAGGGACTCGCTCCGGCCCCGCGCCGCGTCGATGAAGAGCTGCAGGTTTCCCTTGGCCTTTTCCTGGCCCACATACTCCGCCAGGGCCCGCGGCCGCAGGGTGGACTCGAACAGGACGTCGTCTTCGGTTGTCTGGGGCTCTATGATTCGGGTCATGGAAAATTGTGTTTCGTGTCAGGTGTCAGGTGTCAGGTGTTAGGTTTTAGGTGCTAGGTTTTAGGTGTTAGGTTTTAGGTGTTAGGTGTTAGGTTTTAAGGTTTAACCTAACACCTGACACCTGACACCTAGAACCGGTTTTATTATTTCATCAACGCCTTCAGCGCCTGCTTGAGGACGTCCTCCATGGACGCGTCCGGCGCGATGCGCATCTCCGACAGGGTCTTCTTCACCACGGCCTCCTTGTAGCCGAGATTGACGAGGGCGGAGGCCACGTCCTCCTCGATCCCGGTGGCGGGCGCGGCACTCTCCCCGTCTGCCGCGGCAGGGGCAATCTCCATCTTCAGGACCTTGTCCCTCAACTCCAGCACCATCCTCTCGGCCGTCTTCTTTCCGATGCCGGGCACGGCGGACAGGCGGGCCAGATCGCCGCGGGTAATGGCAGCGGCCAGCTCATCCACCTGGACGTTGGAAAGGATGTCCTTCCCCATCTTCGGGCCGATGCCGGATACCGAGATGAGGAGCTGGAAGAAGTTTTTCTCCGCCGGGGTGCGGAACCCGTACAGGCTGATGGCATCCTCTTTCACATGGGTGTATATGGCAAGGGATATCTGCGCCCCGGTTTCCGGCAGTTCGTAGTAGGTGGAGAAGGGTATCTGCACCCGGTACCCGACGCCGTTCACGTCCAGGATGATGTATTCGGGCGATTTGTGGGCTATCTTTCCGGTAAGAAGGGCTATCATCCCGCAACCCTCCGCAGGGCGTTCATCCCCCGTGAATGGGCATGGCATACCGCCACCGCCAGTGCGTCCGAGGCGTCCTCCTGGGCGGCCTCCGGCAGGTTCAGGAGAACCTTCAGCATCTGCTGCACCTGCACCTTTGCCGCCTTGCCGTGGCCGACCACCGCCTGCTTCACCTGGAGGGCTGAGTACTCGAATACCGGCAGGCCGGCGTTGACCCCGGCGACGATGGCCGCACCCCGGGCCTGCCCCAGCTTCAGGGCGCTCTGAACGTTCTTTGCGAAAAAGATGTTTTCCAGCGCAATCTCCTCGGGCCGGTACCGTTGGATGACATCGGCCAGTCCGCGGTAGATGCGGTGCAGGCGGAGGGAGAAATCCCCGGCCGCGTCGGTGAAGATGGCGCCGTTGTCCACGTGGATCAGGCGATTCCCCTCCTTGACGATGATTCCGTAGCCGGTTATCCGCGAACCGGGGTCGATGCCGAGAATTCTCATACCTGCACCTGAAACGTTAAGGGCGGGTTTCTCGCCCGCCCCCTGAGACTTACATCAGCTTTTCCATCTCCTCGGCGGAGATGTCGAAGTTGGCGTAGACGTTCTGGACATCGTCGTTGTCTTCCAGCCGGTCCATGAGCCGCAGCATGCTCTCGGCCTGCTTCCCTTCCAGCTTGACCATGGTCTGGGGGATCATGGTTATCTCGGCCGACTCGGACTTGAACCCGGCCTTCTCCAGGGCCTCGCGCACCTCGATGAAGGCGGCCGGATCGGTGGTCACCTCAATCTGCTCCTCCTCGTCGGAAACGTCATCGGCGCCCGCCTCCAGGGCGGCTTCGAACAGGCTGTCGAAATCGGTGTCCTTGGCGAAGACCAGGAGACCCTTCTTGTCGAACATCCACGAGACGCAGCCGGCCTCGCCCATATTGCCGTTGTTCTTGGAAAAGATGCTCCGCACTTCGGAAACGGTGCGGTTCTTGTTGTCGGTCATGACCTCGACCAGGACGGCAACACCACCGGGTCCGTATCCCTCGTAGGTGGTCTCCTCGTAGTTCACGCCTTCCAGTCCGCCGGTACCCTTCTTTATCGCCCGCTCGATGTTATCCTTGGGCATGTTTTCGCTTTTTGCCTTGTCAATGGCGGTGCGGAGGCGCGGATTGCCGTCCGGGTCCCCGCCGCCGATCTTTGCAGCCACGGTGATCTCCTTAATCAACTTGGTGAAGATCTTGCCGCGCTTGGCGTCGGCCGCGCCCTTTTTATGCTTGATTGTGCTCCATTTATTATGACCTGACATCTTCCCGCGCTTCCTTTCATCTCGAATCTGGTGGGTAAACCTGAAAACGGCAAATACTACCATGGGGAAAAGCGGCTTGTAAAGGATCAAAATACCGGGATACAGGGATGATTTCCCCCAGCGATCCCGGTACGTTCCGGGCACAGTTTCCTTGCATGTACGGAAAGTTCCGTGGTACACAGTATCAGCCCGCCATCCGTGTGCCTACGACGGGAAAAACCCACCGAAAGGAGTCACCCCATGCCCATCGCCAACAAAATAGCCGGTTTCATTGACAGATCCTCATGGATCAGGAAGATGTTCGAAGAGGGAGAGCGGATGCGCTCCCTGCACGGAGCGGAGAATGTCTACGACTTCACCCTGGGCAACCCGGACGTGGAGCCTCCACCGGAATTCCTGAAGGAGTTCCGGGAACTGGCGGAGCACCCGATACCCGGCATGCACCGCTACATGAGCAACGCGGGATATGAGGAAACGCGAGCGGCCGTGGCCGAGGTGCTGTCGGAAAAATCCGGGCTGGAGGTCACAGGGAACCACATAGTCATGACCTGCGGCGCAGGAGGCGCCCTCAACGTGGTGCTCAAGACGATTCTCAATCCGGGAGAAGAGGTGATTATCCTCACCCCCTATTTCGTTGAGTATAAATTCTATATCGATAACCACGGCGGCGTGCCCGTGGAGGTCTGGACCGATCGGGAGACCTTCCAGCTCAACCTGACGGCCATCGAGAACGCCATCACCCACAAGACCAGAGCCATCATCATCTGCTCCCCCAACAATCCCACCGGCGTAGTCTACCCGGCGGAAAGCCTGAAGAAGCTGGGCGAGCTCCTGCGGCGCAAGGAACAGGAGCACACGCGGCAGATCCTCGTCATCTCGGACGAGCCCTATGCGCGCATCTGCTACGACGGCACGGAAGTGCCCAACATCTTTCCCCACATCCGGCACTCCGTCATTGTCACCTCCCACAGCAAGGACCTGGCCCTCCCGGGCGAGAGGATCGGCTACCTGGCCGCCAACCCCCGCATGCAGAGCGTGGAGATGTTCATGCAGGGAGCGATCTTCTCCAACCGCGTCCTGGGTTTCGTCAACGCGCCCGCGCTCATGCAGCGGCTGGTGGCGAAACTGCAGCGGGTATCGGTGGACATCGACCCCTACCGTGAAAAACGGGACCTCCTCTACGACACCCTGACCGCCCTGGGCTTCCGCATGGTCAAGCCGGACGGCGCCTTCTACCTGTTCCCCAAATCACCCCTGGAGGACGACGTGGCGTTCGTGAAGCTCGCCCTGCAGCACCACATCCTGCTGGTGCCCGGCACCGGTTTCGGAGCGCCGGGGCATTTCCGCATCGCCTACTGTGTCGACAAGGGGATGATCGAGCGGAGCCTGCCCGCCTGGCGGGAGCTGGCGCGGGAGATGGGACTGTAGAGGGAGGCGCGGGGAGCGAGGTTCACGGAACGAGGATTGATTCTCACGCCAGAACCGATCCTCGAACCTCGTTCCATCCCCTCATTCCCGATGCCATCATTCCCGGTGTTATTGCAGGCAGTTGAACAGGCCCATGCACCAGAAGCAGTCGCCGCAGGGGACCCTGTTCACGAAGCAGTCGTGGGTGAACTCCTCGTTGTAGAGGTATTCGCACGGGACCAGGTTGCAGTTGGAGCAGAACGGGTACTCGTGGCGAAGCACCTCTTCCCGGAATGAACGGAAGGCCGGATCGTTCCAGATCTCCCGTATCCCCTTCTCCCTCAGGCTGCCGAACACCCTGGCGTTCACGTACTTCTTCCTGCCGGAGAAGTGGCAGCTGAAGGAGTGCCAGAGGAAGTAGCAGTTGTGGACGCCACCGTCCCAGGAGACGAACGCTCCGCCCCTGTCCACGAAATCGCAGCGCCGGTCCCCCCTGGGGGTCACTTCCGGCAGGGTCAGATCCATGCCGGCCTTTGCCGCCGCGTCCCGCGCCTCGGCGAAGATCCGCTCCATCTCCCCTATCCACGCCTCGTCCCGGTCCAGCAGGTTCCGCATGTTGATGAACAGCTCGCGGGCGCTGGCCTCGGCCTGCATCTCGGCCACGAAATCCACGATCCGCTGCTCTTCCGGAGTGCGCAGATAATTCCACATGGTCTTGAAATAGTGGCGGAGGTCGATCCCCTCCCTGTCCGCCCGCTCCTTCCACGGCCGGAAGAAGGCCACCGCCTCGTCGGTATTCGAATCGTAGGCCACCTTGCCCGTATGGGACGCATCATAGGGGAGGAGATGGGTCACGATGGCGAAGTCCACCCCCCGGGCCGCGGCCCAGCGGATGGCGTCCGGCAGCTCGCGGGCGTTCTCCTTCATCAGCACGAACTCCAGGCCCACCCTCAGGGAGGAACCGGCGCGTTCCCGCGCCTTCCTCAGGGCCGAAAGCGCCCGTTCCAGGTCCCAGACCTCGCAACCCTCACGGATCTTCCGCAGCGTGTCCGGGCAGACGGAGTCCATGGATAGACAGATCCGGTCCAACCCCGCCTCGGCGAGGGACAGCGCCCGGGCCTCGTCCAGCAGGAGGCCGTTGGTCTGGAAGCCGACCCAGCTCTCCGCGGGCATCAACCCCTTGGCGGTCCGGATGAAATCCTCCAGGTGCGGGTTGAGCAGCGGCTCGCCGATCCCGTTGAGGATCAGGACCTCCGCATGGGGGAGGGCCGGCTCCAGCGCCCGGAACGTCTCCGGGGAGAGATCGCCGTCGACCACGCCGCTGTCGCCGGTCTGTTTGACGCACATGGCACAGCGCAGGTTGCAGCGGGTCGTAGTTTCCACGAACAGCCGTGACGGGTATTCCCTGAAGGCGGGATGCACGGTTCCCTCGGGCGCGGCTATCGCCGGCCGCTGCCGCGGTTCTTTCGATTCGCAGGCAAAATACTCCAGTATCGGTCTTACGGCCTGATTTCTCGGTGGTGTCATGGGGGGACCTCCCGTAATGATAGTGTATGCAGTATAGCGGCGAGAGGTCCAGGCGGGCATGACACAGGTCAAGGAAACGGTGTTTTCTGGTTTGTTTGACGTTCCCTCTCTCCGGGGGTATAGTCGGACTCATGGAACTTCCAAGGAATATCGCCCAACGCATCTTCGCCGCAGCCGTCCGGGCCGCGGACCCGGCGGACGCGGTACGCCGCGAGTGTCCGCGCATCCGCTCCCTGGCGGAAAACGACTCCTACACTTTCTTCAAGGAGCACGGCGGCCTGTTCATCACCGGGCCGACCGGAACA
>JAAZOO010000444.1 GCA_012797715.1 Geobacteraceae bacterium
CGCCACATCCCGGTTGTCTTTATGACCTCCCTTACCGAAACGCGCGACAAGGTCAAGGGTTTCCAGATGGGCGCCGCGGATTATATTCCCAAACCGTTCCAGTCCGAGGAGATCCTGGCCCGGGTGAGAACCCTCCTGTCCCTCCATGCCATGCGCAAGAGGCTGGAAGCGAGAAATGCCGAACTGCAGCGCACCAATGACGAGCTGGCAAACGTCAATTCCGTCCTCTCCCGGGAAATTACGGAACGGAAGATGGCAGAAGCTTCGTTGAAGCAGTACCGGGAACGCCTTGAAGTCCTGGTAAAGGAACGCACGGAGGAGCTTGCACGCACCAATGCCAGCCTGAAGGCCGAAATCCAGGAGCGTGAAAGGGCAGAGGAGCAGGTCCGCGCTTCCCTCAAGGAAAAGGAGATACTCCTCAAGGAGATTCATCACCGGGTGAAGAATAATCTGCAGATAATTTCGACCCTCCTGGACCTTCAGGGAGATCATGTCCTTGATGAGAAGTCGGTGCGCTATTTCCGGGACTGTCAGGACCGTATCAAGTCCATGGCTCTGATCCATGAGAAGCTCTACCAGACCAGGGATTTCATCTCCATCAACTTTGCCGACTACATTGGGAATCTTGCAAAATACCTCTTCGATTCCTATGTCACGGACCCCGGAAGGGTTTCCCTCGTTCTCGATGTCACGCCCGCGACCCTGGAGATCGACCAGGCAATCCCGTTGGGGCTGATCGTCAACGAACTGGTGTCCAACTCCCTGAAGTACGCTTTTCCCGGTGAGCGGCGCGGAGAGATTACCATACGGCTCCGCTCCGGAGGGGATGGCGGCATTGTGCTCCAGGTGATGGATACGGGTGTCGGGCTGCCACCGGATCTCGATATCAAAAAATTGGACTCGCTGGGCCTGCAACTGGTGGGCATGCTGGCCAGGCAGATAGGGGGCGAGATCGAGACGGGGCACGAAGGCGGCACGTCATTTACGATCCGCTGCCCCGGAGAACGGGGCTTGTGAGGCGTGTCCGCCGCCTATCCGCTCCCGTCTCCGGGGATGTCATCCTCAAGGGAGACCCGCTGTTTCCGTGGAGATTTCCTTGGACGACAAAGCTGCTATACTTCTTTCATGAATCGATGAACCTGCGGGTCAGGGGGTGGCAAATGAACATGGCATCGTCCCCGGATTCGGCCGCTAGAATCCTGGTTGTTGAAGATGAGCTGATAATCGCGAAAGGAATACAGAAGAGGCTGCAGGCATTGGGGTATTCCGTCGCCGGCTCCGCGACATCGGGCGAGGAGGCGGTTGATAAGGCCCTCCATCTGCTTCCGGACCTGGTCCTGATGGATATAAATCTCCAGGGGGAGATGGATGGCGTTGCGGCAGCGGAACGAATCAGGTCTCAGGCCGACATCCCGGTTATCTATCTCACCGCCTATGCCGACGCCGACACCCTGGAAAGGGCGAAGATTACCGAACCGTTCGGGTACATCGTCAAGCCGTTTCAGGATATCACCCTTCAATCGTCCATCGAGATGGCTCTCTACAAGCATCGCATGGAGAGCAGGTTGCGGCGGAGCGAGCAGTGGCTCGCCACGATTCTGCGGAGTGTCGGCGACGGGATTATCGCGACCGATGCGGAGGGGAGGGTGACCTTTCTCAAC
The DNA here is from genome assembly GCA_012797715.1 of Geobacteraceae bacterium. Lineage (GTDB taxonomy): Bacteria > Desulfobacterota > Desulfuromonadia > Geobacterales > Geobacteraceae > RPRC01. Next base: position 1,662 of record JAAZOO010000444.1, read on the forward strand.
ACCGTGGCCCTGGAATTGACCGGATGGAGCCGGGAGGAGGCCCTCGGACGGCCACTGCACGATATCTTCCGCTTTACGGATGAGGACGCGGCCGCCAAGGTCCGGGAGATGGCCGCCACGGTTCTGGGGACAGGGGAGTCCGTGAGGATGACCGGTACGCCGCTGCTTCTGTCGCGGGACGGGAGGGAGATACCCATTGAAGCGACAGCGACCCCTTTTTCCGGTGCCCAGGGGAGCAATATGGGGCTCGCCCTCGTATTCCACGACATCACGGAGCGTGTCCGATTCGAGCAGGCGCTGCGTCATTCCGAAAGGATCCTTTCCATGAAGAACCAGATTGCCAATATCTTCCTGGCCATCCCGGACGAGGAGATGTTCGGTGAGGTCCTGGGACTGATCCTGCGGAACATGGGGAGCAGGTACGGATTCTTCGGATACGTGGACGATAACCGCGACTTCGTTGTCCCGTCCCTTTCCGCGGAAGTCTGGGATGAATGCAGGATCCCCGGAAAAAGTCTCCGGTTCCCGGAAGGGGAGTGGACCGGCCTCTGGGGACGCGCGCTCAGGGAGTGCAGGAGTTTCACGTCCCAGGGACCCTTTACCGTTCCCGAAGGACACGTTGAGCTGTCGTCCCTCCTGGTCGTGCCCGTGGTCTTCCGGCAGGAGAGTATCGGGTTGATTGCCGTTGCCAACAAGGAGGGCGGCTTTTCCCAAGAAGACCGGGAGTTGCTGGAATCCCTTGCCGCACGCATTGCTCCGATTCTTCAGGCGCGTCTGCAGCGGGACCGGGAAGAGCGCGAACGGAGGCGGGCCGAGGAGGAACTCGAAAATTCGGTGCGGTTTCTGCGGGCGGTCTTCGACGGCATCCCGGACCTGTTTTCCATCATCGACCGGGATCACCGCATCGTTCTCTCCAATTACCACGGCGGGTTCGACTATGTGCCGGATGATGTCCGCGACGGCTTTCCCCACTGCTATCAGGCCTACTATGGACGGGATGCGGTCTGCGAGCCGTGCCATGCCGAAGAAGTATTCGCCACGGGAAAGCCGTTATTCCGCGAGAAATTCAACCCGCGAATCGGCTACCTGGAGATCCGTTCCTTTCCCATTTTCGAC
>JAAZOO010000445.1 GCA_012797715.1 Geobacteraceae bacterium
AAAAGGGCCCGGGCGGGAGAGAAGCTGTTGGACGAGGACGAGGGGTTGCGGAAGCTTCTGCAGGATCCGTCGGCAAGTCACCACCCCATGCAGAACGTCCCCACATGACGGAAGAGCGCCGGGCCTCACCACATCCTCAGGGGTTCGTGTGCAGGCCCGGCGCGGGTATTTTCGGGATGACCGTCAGTCAGTGTTTCGGATGCGTGGCGTCATGCGTGCAGACGGGTCATCTGTTTCAGCGTGTCCGCTACCCCCTTGGTGTGGTCCGCCGTGTCGGCGGTCCTGCCGCTGGATTCCTCGATGACGCCCAAGAGGGATGAGAGGCTGGCCACGCTTTCCGACTGGGATTCGATCTCGCCGGCAACAGTGCCGATCTCGGAAGCCAGGCGGGAGATGTTGGCGCTGATCTCCATGGCGCTCGTGCGTGATTTCTCCGCAAGATTGCGCACCTCGTCGGCGACGACCGCGAAGCCCCGTCCGCTTTCTCCGGCTCGGGCCGCCTCGATGGCGGCGTTGAGGGCCAGCAGGTTGGTTTGATCCGCAATCTGCTCGATGATTTCCACTACGCTCTGAATCTGTCGGCTGGCTTCGGCAAGTTCATGGGCGCTTGCCGCCGAGGCGTTGGCCTGGAGTGCAAGGGATGAAAAATTCTCGCCCAACTGATGGATGGCCTGCACCTGCTGCTCGATGTGGGAGGCCAGGTCATCGACGGAACCGTACAGATCGTTGGCGCAGTTCTCAAGCTGGCCGGCAAGGGTTTCCCTCTGGGCGTCCGCTTCGTACAGGGCCTGCCCCAGATCGTTCAAACCGCCGAAAAGCCGTGCCATGGCAGGCTCAAGGCCGGACGCGTCCAGACGGCTTTCATACTGTTGTCCCTTGAAATCGTCGATCTGCCGGATGACGACCCGCGACAGTCCGCTCAGTTTCGAGATCTGCCTCCTCAGGAAGAATGCCTTGAACTCCCCGTAGTGGGCCACGAAGTTGTCCACATACTCATCCTGGAATTGCGCTCCGCCCGGAACGCGGAAGAAGAATACCGCGGTGAGCGTCTGGTTCAGGTTGAGGCCGAGAATCTCTCCGAAGGTTGAAAAACCCGCCATGGCGCCGCACGTCATGACCTTCCCCATTTCGGAAAGCTCCCGTTCGTTGCAGAGGCGGCGCAGAATGCAGTCATTGAGAATTCCTGCGACGGGGTTGCCCGGCTTCCCCTGCATGAACCGCCGGAAATCCTTTTCCGTGTTGCCGACCAGGCCGGTTCTGCGCACCAGGTGCAGTTCCTCCCCGGGGGCGATATCGCAGTAGAAATGGACTCTGTCGGCATCGATGTTGAGCTGGGATATGGAACGGACGAAGAGTTCCTTTCCCACGGTAATGGCGAAGGAGTAATCGGCCAGTTTCGCCTCCAGGTTTGACGGGGAGCAGCCGAGGGTGGAGCACAGGGCCTCGATGAGCGAGCTGATACGGCCGTTGCCGTCAATCACCTGGTGCACATAGCGCTGTTCCACCGAAGCGGAAAGGACATGGAAGCTGCTCCCGGCCGGTTCGAAGTTCTGGCTCTTGAAGACCCCGAAGCGGGCTCCCGGCGCCGTCTTGATGAAGGCGATCAGGGCGTGGTTTTCCAGCTTTCGCTTGCCGTCGTGCAGCCAGGTATTGCGGAAGTCGAAGGTCCCTCCGGCCGATCCGCCCACGAACAGGCAGGGGAAACGTCCGGAATCATACAGGGCTTCCATGAAGAATGATTCGGAGGCGGACAGGCCGTCGAACAGGACGTATGCCAGGGTGTCGCGGAAGTCTATCTGCATGTTTACCTTGAGACCCGCGATCGCCTTGCCGATACGGTCCACGCGATCCTTGAGTACCGTGTCGATGCTTCCCCGGCGCAGGTCTTCACACCCGAGGGGAACCGAGACAATCTCGGCTTCGGCTATGATGGAGGCGTCGAAGCACTGGACAACGACGCGATCCCATCGGCTTCCCGTCGCGCAGTAGAGCCTGCCGCCGTCGGCGTGTAGTTCTCCGGCGGTGGAACAGATCATCATGGGGACCCCGGGAAAGCGTGATACGATTGTCTTTGCAACCTGGTCGATGTCCACATGGGGGGACACGTAGGCGCAGACGAAAGTGGGGGAGATGCGCACTTTTCCCAATTCGCCGGAAAGCCCGGTCGACGTGGTCTGGAAGGCGACCGCGCCGGCGCCGGTTTTCTGTTTTTTTCCAAATCCCAGGATGCCCATGGTAAATCTCCTTTGGTATGTGAATGTGCACCATCCGGCGAGAGGGTCTTTTCCCCGCCGATGAATCTGCAGTGCGGTTCAACTGCCTTCTCTGGAATGTATCGGCCGTTGCGGCAAAATCTTGAGTCGGTTTTTTCGCCCCGCTCCCTTCCCCCCGTCCAGGAAACCTGCCCCTCCTTCCTCTTCCCTTCTTTTCCATCCGGCTCTTCCGACGTTGTGAGTCGATGCTTTTGGGGTTACACTGAAAGAAAAGCCTTGCGCAAAGGAGAAGGAGGAAGAGGCCCATGACGGGGACAGCGAAGGAGAGGCGGGAACGGTTGCGTGAAATACTGCGCAATGAAAAGCGGCGGCTGTGGCAGGAGCTCCGTTCGGAAATATTCCGCGAGCAGGAAACGCTCCATTCCGAGTATGACATACCCCAGGACATGGGGGAACAGAGCATGCTGGACGTCCTTTCCGACACCGGCCTTGCCGTGGCAGATGTGCTTCGTGAGCGTCTCAGCCGGATGGAAGAGGCGGAACGGAAGCTGGAAGAGGGGACTTTCGGAGTGTGCGAGGACTGCGGCGCAGATATCGAGGAGGAGCGGCTCAGGGTCGTTCCCTATGCAAGCCGGTGCGTCCATTGCCAGGAGAGAAGCGAAGGACCGTCCTACCCCCCGGAAGGGACCTACTAGGCCGGGTCGGCGGGTGACGTCATCCTTCCCACTCCGGATGGGTCGGAGGAGGTGAAAACGAGCGCAAGTATGCGGGGTGCCGGAGCCGTAGGGTCGCGCGCCCCGCTTCCGGATGAAAACTGGGCGCCGTATCCCTCATCACATCTTGAAATCTTCTTTCAGCTCTTTCATTACCTCCTGGAATTTTGCAATGAGCACCGGGTCGTTGTCGGCCTGGGGCGTCAGCCTGTTCGGATCAATTCCCTTCAGCACCAGCTTTGCCTTGATAACATTGCCGATCAGAGGGTTGTCCCTCACCTTCTTACTGATAACCCTATCCAGCATCTCTCTCAATTTTCCCGCCATTGGAATCACCTCCCTTCGTTCTGTGCTGCCGACAGCCGGAACTGTCCTGCCACGTGCCGCAGCTCATGGGCGAGCCCTGCCAGCTGCTGCGCCGAAGCCGCCGATTCCTGGGCTCCCTTGGCAGTGTCCTGCACAACCCGGGGAATCTCCATGAGGCTGCCGGCGATCCCGGCGCTCGCGGCAGCCTGCTGTTTCCCAGCCGTGGCCATCCGGCTCACCTGCATGGTGACCTCGTGCATCATCTCCTGTATTTCCAGCAGGGCATCGCCCGATGGTGCCGCCTCACAGCTCCCTGCCTCCGCCTCCCTGACCCTTTCTTCCCGGGTGCCGACGGCCTGATCTGTCTTTGCCCCCACCTTCATTCTCTTCAGCATGGCCTTCCTTCCTGGATGGGATTCTGGTGTCCGCGTCTACCGGAATCCCGGAATTGAAAAAATTCCATTAACAACGTATCAAACTTTTCGGTTGCCACCATGGAATGCTCCATCAGCATTTTCCTGACGGGAAGCGGTGAAATTGCTTATGTCTCAGGGATTTCAGGCGCGGTTGACAAGGTTTGAAAGTAGTATATTGTTCATCTGTGTTCCGTTACGTGCAGCGTTTCCGCAAACATTCATGGCGTTGCCCGGTGCTGCGCAGAGTCTTTGTGATTGGGTGCGAGGGAGTTCTCCATGGTCGTGAGGGTGCTGCTGGTCGATGACCATCTCATTGTGCGGGAGGGTATTCGATTTTCCCTGGAAAAGCTGTCCGGTATCGAAGTGGTCGCCGAGGCCGACAATGGGCGGATGGCGCTGAAGCTGGTTGAGGAGTTTCTGCCGGATGTGGTCCTGATGGACGTGGTCATGCCGGACATGAACGGCATCGAGGCGACCAGAAGGATCGTCTCGAACTGTCCCGGAAGCAGGGTCCTCATTTTTTCGGGGCATTCGGACATGCAGATGATACTGGGAGCCCTGAAGGCGGGAGCCAGGGGGTTCATAATGAAATCCTGCTGCTCGATACAGGAGCTTGTTCGCGCCATCCAGTCCGTTGCGGCCAATGGTACCTACTTCAGTTCGCCGGTGACTGAATCCATCCTCCGGGATTACATGGAGATCCGCAGCAAGGATACCAACGGGAGCGTTGTGCAGATATCACCCCGTGAGCGGGAGATCCTTCAGCTCCTCGCCGAGGGGAAGAATACGAAAGAGATAGCATTCGTGCTGGAAGTCAGCGCCAAAACGGTGGATACCCACAGAAAGCACATTATGAACAAGCTGAAGGTGGGGAGCATTGCCGAACTGACCAAATTCGCCATCCGTGAAGGGCTGACACCCCTTTGAGTGAGCGGTGATTGAATTCACGTGACCACAGAAGTGGAACCGCGCCGGCCGGCGGAGCCCCTCTGATGAAAAATCCGGCTGCACCGGCCGGGTATCACGGGCAGGACCGGCACCCGACAGGCGACCCTTCCCCTGGTGACGGTCCGTGCGTTCCACAGCGGGAGGCCCGATGAAGACCCGCAATTCTCGCATCGTTCTTCTCGTCAGTGACGATTCGGCACAGATACTCACGATTTCCTCCGTTCTCCGGCAGGACGGGATGAAGGTCCTGCCGTGTGGAGACGTCCCCCAGGCGTTCACCCTCCTGGAAAAAGTTGTTCCCGACATCATTATCACCAGGCTGCTGATGAACGGCATCGACGGGTGGCGCTTTTTCCGCCTCCTCCGTTCCGCGCCCTTCGAGCCGTTGCACAGCATTCCGGTTATCGTCATATCATCATCCCCGGCGTTTCAGGGGGGCGGTTTCTTGCTGCGTCCCGCCATCGACGCCGTCCTCCCGGAGGACGCGCATCCATCGCAGCTGCGGGACTGCGTGCGTGATCTTCTGGACGGGGACGCCGTGCGTCACGCGCCGGGCGTACTTGTTGTGGGAACGAATGGAACTGCCCGGGCCGTGGGAAGGTTTTTCGAGAACAGGGGGTGCGCGGTCGGCTGCGCATGGGACCATGACGAGGCGCTGCGCCAGATGACCGCGCGTCGGCCCCGGATCATCGTCCTGTTCGACGGAACCGCGGGCGTGAATTCCGCTGCATTTCTTGAGGAGTCTCGGCAACGGTGCCGCGGCGCGTGCCCCATCGTTATCATGAAGACGCCGGATCCCTCCCTGGCACTTCGCTATACGGCCATGGGCGCTGCGGCCTGCCTCTGTGCTCCCGCGCCACCCGGAATGGTGTACGAAACCGCCCGCGAAGCGCTCGGTGTGCGCACGCTGCTGGAATCGGAGAAATACCGCTCCACGGGTGCCGGGGGTGCCCATGACGGCCGAACCTGCCCGTTGTGCAGCGCCCCGGTCCTGAACGACGGCACGGGTTCGGGAGCTGTCCGCGTCATGCCTGACACTTCCGGAAGCGGAAAGTCGGAGGAGGAGGGAATTGAGCGGGAAGAAAGGCTCAAAAGCATT
>JAAZOO010000446.1 GCA_012797715.1 Geobacteraceae bacterium
GATGGGAATGGCCATGCCCCCCACCAGAAAGGTCTGGGGATGGGGGTTCTTGCTCCCCAGGATGGCATGGATGCGGATGATGTCCTTCTGCCATTCCAGGGCCTCCAGGTAGTGGGCGGTCGCCATCAGGTTCGCCTCGGGGGGGAGCGTGTACGCCGGGTGTCCCCACCAGGCATTGGCGAAGGGGCCGAGCCGCCCGGTCTTCACGAAGGCCGCCAGCTTCTCCTGCACACCCTTGAAGTACGAGGCCGAGGTGAGCGGCCAGTCGGAAAGGGATGCCGCCAGGGTGGAGGTCTTGGCAGGATCGGCCTTCAGCGCGGACGTGATGTCCACCCAGTCCAGGGCGTGGAGGTGGTAGAAGTGGATCACGTGGTCATGGACGTTCTGCATCCCCATGATGATATTCCGGATGAGTTCCGCATTGGGCGGGATGCGGATTCCCAGGGCGTTCTCAACGCTCCGCACCGCGGCAATGGCATGCACCGTGGTGCAGACTCCGCAGAAGCGCTGGGTGAAGACCCAGGCATCACGGGGGTCCCGCCCCTGCAGAATCTTCTCGATCCCGCGGAACATGGTGCTGCTGCTCCAGGCGTCGGCGACCCGGTCTCCGGTCACCTCCGCCTCGATACGCAGGTGCCCCTCGATGCGGGTTATGGGGTCTATGACGATCTTTGCCATGGGCTATTCCTCTTTCTTCCCTTCCGAATCCCTGCCCGTGCGGAGCCCGCTGATCACCCCGTGGCCCGCAAACGCGGCGGCAGTGGCCACTGCCAGTCCGGCGCCGATCCTGTCCGCTGTCAGCTCGATCCCGAAGCCGGGCACAGAAGGAAGCCTCCCGTAAAAGGGGGACATGGTATCCCAGAAATTCGCCTCGGAACAGCCGATGCAGCCGTGTCCGGCACCCACCGGCCAGCTCGTTTTCCCGTTGTAGCGCTGGATCGGGCAGTTGTGATACGTTTCGGGGCCCTTGCATCCCATCTTGTACAGGCAGTGCCCGGAGCGGTGGGCCTCATCGCCCCACCGTTCCACGTACTGGCCGGCATCGAAGTGGGGACGCCGCTCGCAGTTGTCGTGGATGCGCTTGCCGTAGGCGAACAGGGGCCGTCCCCGGCTGTCCGTGTCCGGGAGCGTGCCGAAGGTCAGGTAGTGAACCACCGTGGCGGTCAGGTTGTCCGGGTTGAGGGGGCAGCCGGGAAGGTTGAGCACCGTGGCGCCCGGAACCGCGTCCTTCACCCCCACGGCCCCGGTCGGGTTCGGTCCGGCAGCAGGAATGCCGCCGGAAGCCGCGCAGGTCCCTGCCGCGATGGTGGCGAAGGCATTGCCGCACACCTCCCGGGCGATGTCCAGGGCGGATCTGCCGCCGATGCAGCAGTAGGCGCCGCCGTCTTTCATGGGAATGGAACCTTCCACCACGGCGATGTATTTTCCCCGCTGCTCCCGGACCGTCTTCCACAGGTTTTCCTCGGCCTGGCGGCCCGCCGCTGCCATGAGTGTCTCATGGTAATCGAGGGAAAGGACATCCAGGAC
>JAAZOO010000447.1 GCA_012797715.1 Geobacteraceae bacterium
GATTGCAGCCGTTTCAGGCTGTGCCGTATCGCCCGTGCCTCCGGATACGGGGGGAGGCTCCGGCGGCTGAGAGTCCGGCGGCGCCGGCGATATCTCCGCGGCGGACTTGTCGGATGCTCCCTTTGCCGTTCGTGGTTTCCGCGGTTTTCTCTTGGGTTTTTCATCCGGAATGACGGCCGGCTCCGGGGTGTCCAGGTCAGGTGCGGGGGGGTGAGACTCCTGGGGCTCCTGGACAATCGTGTCCAGGGTAACTTCGGGCGCTTCCTCACCGGGTACGGCGGCTGCCGCTGCCTTGGTGCTCCGTTTCCTCTTCCGGCGGCGCTTCTTTTTCGCGCCTTCAGCCGCGATATCTGCGGCTTCAGCCATATCAGGGGGTGCCTCTCCGGCCTGTTCCGGTGCAGCCGGTTCCACCTCCGGTGCGGGCGGCGTTTCCGGTTCGGCTATCGAAACTTCCTCTGTGACTTCCGGTGAGACCGCAGTCTCCGGCGATTCCGGGAGCGTCTGCGTCTTTTTTCTTCCCCGGCGGCGTTTCCTCTTGTTCTTCGTCTCTTCCCGTTCTCCCGGAGCGGCGGCAGATTCTCCGTTTCCGGGCGTCGACCCATTTTCCGTTTCGGACAGGGCCTTTGCTCCCGCCTCGCCCGGCTGTTCGTGCTCGGTGGGCGTTCCCGCCGCCTTGTCCCTCTTTACCTGTTCCAGTTCCATCTGGTTCATGGTGAAGGAGGGTTTCCCCTTCACCGTGACCTCGATGTCATAGTCGGTTTCGATCTGGGCAAGCTCCCGCTTCTTTCTGTTCAGAAGGTAGTAGGCGACCTCCAGCGGCAGGGAGCCGCGGATTTCGGAATTTGTGCCGCGTGCGGCTGCGGTATGGACCTTGCGGAGAAAGGAGAGTGCCATTGCCTCGACGGATTTGACTCTGCCGTGCCCCCCGCAGTGGGGGCATTCCAGGTAACTCCCCTCATTGATTGTCTGCTTGATGCGCTGGCGCGACATCTCCAGCAGGCCGAATTGGGAGATCTTGTCCACGCTTACCCGGGCCTTGTCGGCCTTCAAAGCGTTTTTCAGGGTCCGTTCAACCTCTGCGCGATGCTTCCGATCCCTCATGTCGATGAAGTCGATGACGATGAGCCCCCCCAGATCGCGAAGCCTGAGCTGGCGTGCCACCTCCTCTGCGGCCTCCATGTTGGTTTTGAAGGAGGTATCTTCCACGCCTTTTTCACCGGTGGTCTTCCCCGAGTTGACATCGATGCTGACCATGGCCTCGGTGGGCTCGATGACGATGGATCCGCCCGACTTGAGGGGGACCTTTTTTTCGTAAATGAGGTCTATCTGCTCTTCCAGCTGATATTTCGCAAAGATGGGGCGTTTTTCCTGATGGAGCTTCACGATTTTTTCGTACTTGGGCATGAGCTCCTTGAAGAAGGCTCTGGCTTGCTTGTAGACATCGGTGCTGTCCACCAGCACCTCCTCGATGTCTGCGGAGAAATAGTCCCTGATGGTCCGAATCACCAGATCGGATTCCTGGTAGATGAGGGCGGGCGCCTTCACTTCCGTTGCCCGTTCTTTGATGGTTTCGTGCAGCTTCAGCAGGTAGTTGAGATCTTTTGTCAACTCGGTCTTGCGCTTTCCTACGGCTTCGGTCCTGATGATGTATCCGCAACCTTCCGGAATTCCCAGTTCCGCGACGATTTCCTTGAGCTTTTTGCGCTCCGTTTCATCTTCCACCTTGCGGGAGACGCCGGTGGAATCGCTGCCCGGCATCAGGACCATGTATCGTCCCGGAAGGGATATGTACGTTGTCAGCGCAGCGCCCTTTCCCTCTCGCTCCCCCTTTTCCACCTGGACAATCAGTTCCTGGCCGCGACGGAGGATTTCCTGGATACGGGGACGACGGTTCTTGTGCTCCTCAGGGACATCGTCGCGCCATTGCCACCATTCCGGGTGGACCTCCCCCATCTGGAGGAATCCCAGCTTCTTCATGCCGATATCCACAAATGCAGCCTGGAGACCCGGTTCGACGCGGACTACAACTCCCTTGTAAACGTTGCCGCGGGTTTGTTCCCGTCCCGCGGTTTCGATGTCAAGCTCAATGAGGTGACCGTCTTCAACGATGGCTATCCTCGCTTCCTCGGGATGCATTACATTAATGAGCATCTTTTTCGACATTCTGGGAAAATCCTTTCATGCGGAAGGAGCCGCGCTTTCCCGGAAGGGACGTGCGGAACCCCGAAAATCAATCCATTCAGGAACCGGGAGGTGCCGACTCCGCCTGAATGAGCGGCACGGAAGGCAAATTTGTCATGGCGGTTTCCGGCGCGCTCCGGTTTCGCCTCACGTCCCAACGGCCGGCAGAACGATGCGCGCTCAACCGGAATGCCCTGATGGGATGCCTGCGGTTCCAATTGGAAAGCTATTTATAGCAAAATTGCATAGATGTAGCAAAAAAAACCGGATACGGGACGTTCTCCGCACCGCTGCCATCCCTGTTTTTGCTGTTGATGTAAAATTGACAAACAACGACATAACTTCGTACAATACCGCATCACTCGGCAATCAGGGAGTATAATCGCGTTACTATGGTCCAAATTACGAATCTTTGCAAGGATTTCGGCGGCCGTCCGGTATTTTCTTCCGTTACCTGGCGCGTCGGGAAACAAGACCGCATCGGACTGGTGGGGGAGAATGGAACCGGGAAATCGACCCTCCTCAAAATCCTTGCCGGTCAAATCGAGCCGTCTTCCGGAACGATACGCATGGCAAAGGGGTGCACGGTCGGGTATTTACCCCAGGAAGGGGTGGCCGTCAGGGGGAAAACCCTGTTTGCGGAAGTGCAGTCGGCTCTTGAGGAGCTGGAGGACATGGAGCGTGAAATGGTGTCCCTCACCCGGCTTCTGGAGGTTTCTCCCCGGGATGAGACGGCGTTGGAGCGCTTCGGCCGGATTCAGGAGGCGTTTCGCGCCAAGGGCGGGTA
>JAAZOO010000448.1 GCA_012797715.1 Geobacteraceae bacterium
AGGAGATGCCCGCCCCGGAGAGACTTCCTCCGATTCCGTCAGGGACGGTCCGCATCTATCCCCATGGCGTAAACCGGGAGATTCTCGAACGTGCAGGACGCGATCTCGACCTCGATATCCGTATTGTTTCCCGTGCGGAGTCCGCGGATCTCATTTTCGCCCTGCGAACCCGCGCTGAAGATATGGGCCTTCGAAAGATAACCAGACTTTCCGACGCACCGTTACATTACATAAAACGAAATACCACCGCAGAGATCCGAAGACTGCTGCAGAAGATTTTCAACCTTGTCCCGGGTGTGGATGAAGATGAGGTGCGGGAAGCAGTGGAAGAAACGGAAGCGGCGGTCACGAAAGCCATGGAGGAAGGAGTCGAGGTGGCGCTGGCACCGCGTCGCCCATCAGTGAGAAAGGTGCAGCACCGCTATATCTCCAGTCTCGGTCTCGTTGCCCAGAGTGTCGGCAGGGAACCTGAGCGTCATCTGGTCATATACCCGGTGGAAAAAGATGCGTGATCGAATTTGTATAAAGTGACCTCTTCTGAAAATCCCTTGCCCGAATGTCAGCTCGGATGCATCCGGCGTTTCAGCGAGCGGATTGTCCGGTCACTCAATTGCATTTATCGTCGGTATCGGCGCCTCGGCCGGCGGTCTGTCCGCCTTGGAGAAGTTTTTCTACAATATGCCGCCGGACAGCGGCATGGCCTTCCTGGTAATCCAGCACCTGTCCCCGGATTTAAAAATCTGATGGATGATCTGCCGGCCCGTCATACCACCATGGCCATCAACCGGGTGATCAGCGGGACGGTGCTCAAACCTGATTCCATCTATCTTATCCCTCAGTTGTTTACTGTGTAGGTGTTGAGAGGCCATACCCACGAATTAATGCCAGATTTATTACGTCCGATAAGATATATTATGTCAAGTTGTATAAATCCAAAAAATTATTCAAAGAGGCCCTCACTCCTGGAACTGTTCGAAGATTTTTACAAACTGAACAAGTTTGGACACTACCAGTTCCTGAATCAGCCTTCCCTTGTCAGCTGTTGCTTTTCCCGGATCTCCCCATACGCCGTCTTTCCAGTATTTCCGTTTATCCCGCACCAGAATCCCTTTGGGAAACTGGGGAAATTCCCGCTTCCCGCTTCCTTTCACGAGATGGGGTTTCAGGTGCAAGATGCGTGACGTCTCGATTTCCCCGGCATGCGCGTCTCCCTCTGTTTCAATAAGCCCTTTCCCTTCCTCGTATGCAAGATCGTATTCGGTGATAACCGCAATCCTTGTATCACCGTATTCGGCGAGCAACTCTTCGCCGGCATCCAGAAGAGCCATTGTGTGTGTTCCACCGGCATGTCCCGTGAGGATGATGAAGTTCCTAAGTCCATTCTTATGAAAAGATTTGACAATGTCTTTCATGAGACATTGCAATGTTGATGTGGAGATTGAAACGGTTCCGGGATGGCATGCGGTTGAACGGCAGCAGCCGTAGTGAACGGGCGGTGCAAGAAAAAGCGGGACAAGAATCGCCGCAGCCTTCCCCACTTCGTAAGCTTGTATGGTATCGGTGGAAAGAGGCAGATGGTATCCATGCTCTTCAACGGAACCGAATGGGATCAGCACGGTTCTCGTTCGCTTGAGTCCTTCCTCGAATTCTTTCATGGTCATTTCTTCAATAATCATCATGGCCTCACAGCATTCGTAAAAATTTGTGTGTCTGGGGGATGATTCGCACTTCGTGAAGACAGGCACCGGCATACTCCTGATATGCGAGCAGAGAGGATGAAGATACAGCTATCTCACCGGAAGCGCCGGTCATGGGCTGGATTACCAGGGGTATGCATTTGTCAACCGATGTGATCAGGTCACAGGTTCTTGCAATTTCAGAGAGTTGTGTGGCAGCGCCTACAACGATCTTGACAAATACATTTTTCCGGCAGGCAATGGAAAGAAATGAACGGTGTCGTTCCCACAGGTCATCTAGTCCGGATGATGAAGGCAGCTTTACGTCCATGGAGATGTGGTCGAAAAAGTCTATACAGCGTGAGAGTTCCGGAATGAGCGTTCCGTTTGTTTCAAGGTAGACAGGGAGGACGCTGCGCAGCACCGGAAGCCATTCCACGAGGGTTTCTCCATGCAGAAGCGGTTCTCCGCCGGTCAGGCTAATGGAGTGATGGATGCCGGGATGCCTGTAGACCCACCGCACCAGCACCTCCCGAAGAGTCTGGATGTCAATGGGATTGGCAATACTCGTGAAATCTCTCCTGCCCGGAGTCTCCTCCCTGTCGCAGAAATCAGGAGGCGGGCTCTGGTGTGTTTCGCGAGTGTCGCAGTATGCGCACGCCAGATTACAGCCGTGAAAGCGCAGAAAAACCTGACGCAGACCCACAAGCATTCCCTCACCCTGTATGGATGAGAAGATTTCTACCATGTTTGCGCGTGCCTTACTCATAGTAGCTTGCGCACGCCACATCGGACTCCCACACGGTAATGCACTCCACGGTGATATTGTCGTTATTGAGTCGTGCGGAAAGTTCCCAATAAATGTACCGTGCTATATTTTCGGAGGAGGGCGACATGTCGTGGAATGGTTGGAGTTCGTTGAGATATTTGTGATCAAGGGTCTTGAGGAGGGTTTTCGTTTCTTTTTTGAGTATCTTGAAATCGATCCCCAGGCCTGCCCGGTCGAGCTCCTTGGCCTTGACCGAGACATCTACCTTCCAGTTGTGACCATGCAGGTTCTCGCATTCTCCCTGGTAATTTTTGAGGTTGTGTGCCGAGGCAAATGACGTGCTGATTTTTAAACGATACATAGTATTCTCCAAAAGTGCTTTCAACAGATCCTTGGTATCTGTCCATGGATAGTACCACGGAAGGAGATAAAATGAAAACAGTGAACCCCTGGGACATCTGCTCGTCTCCCGAAAAGGTGCCGTTCCAGCGGAACTATCTGATTCAATGAGTATTGAAGTA
>JAAZOO010000449.1 GCA_012797715.1 Geobacteraceae bacterium
CGTCACCCTGTTCGCCTCGGTTATGGAACGGACGCGCGAAATCGGCACCCTGCGTTCCATCGGGATGCTGAGGAGGCAGATATACGGGGTCGTTGTGCTGGAGTCGGTAATCATGGGCCTGGCAGGGGGGATTCTCGGGTCTGTTGCCGGGATTATGGTGGGATGGTCGAGTCTGGAAGGATTTTTTGTTGCCAATTATGGTTCTGCGGCCCGGTACCATCTGCCGTTGATCGCCATCCTGTGGGCGCTGCTCCTTGCCGCGGGACTGTCCGCGCTGGCGGGGATGATTCCCGCGAGCCAGGCGGCGAAAACAAATATTGTGGAGGCATTGTCTTATGATTAAATCGCGTGTCGGGTTTTTCCTCTTTCTCGCCGTTCTCATGGCGTCGCCGTGCGCCTTTGCCATGAGCGGGCGCGATGTCTACGAAAAGGTGCAGGAGGTGCGGGAGCGGGGGCTCGATCGCAAAACCGAGGCAACCATGGTGCTCTATGACAGGGGAGGCGGAAAGCGCACCCGAACCTTGACGGAGTACGGCAAAAATGCATCCCCGGAAGCGTACAAGGTCCTTGTGGTCTTCAATTCTCCCGCCGACCTGAAGGGCGTGGGTTTCCTGATCCATGCCCATACCTTCGCCGACCGGGACCTGTGGGCGTATTTCCCCGAGTACAAACGCGTCCGACGCATACCAACCGCTTCTCAGGACGACTCTTTCTTCGGTTCGGATTTCACCTATGACGACTTCAGCGGCCCCCCCAACCTGGATGATTACTCGTATAGAATTTTGAGGGAGGAGGCTATTGACGGCAAGCCGTGCTACGTGGTCGAGGTGAAACCCAAGATACGCCGCAAGTACACGAGCTATATCGCGTGGGTGGCGAAAAACCTGTGGGTGCATACCAGGATCGAGTATTACCAGGACAAGGAGCTATACCGCTCAGGAGCGTTCCGGGATATACGCACAATCGACGGAATTCCCACCCCGTTCAAGATCGAGATGGAGAATCACAAGACCCGGCACCGTACCGTGCTGACCGTCGGCAACATCCGTTACCGCACCAGTTTCCCGAACGAGCTGTTCTCGCAGCGTGCCCTGGAGCGGGGCGGAAAGTAGAACCCGTTTTTCCGGATGCAGTTTGCAGATTGGCTGTTTTCACGCATTCCAAATACTGGAGGGAATACCATGAAGAAAGCATTGGTTGTGACGATGCTGCTGGCGGTTTGCGCATCGACCGGTTTCGCGGAGGATTTTCTCTCCGTGTCGGGCAGGCTGAACCTACGGGGAGTCATCCCGCTGAACAACAACAGCGCAACGGAATATCCCAGCCTGTTGGGACGGGTCAAGATCGACACGACCCCCCCCACGTGGAAATTTCACCTGTGGCTGGAAGGTGGGTGGGACGGGAGCGTCGACCTGCCGGCCCATGACCATTCCGTGCTCAAGACCTGGGATGAAGTATACCAGAGCACTACGCCGTTCCTGGAGTTCAAGGAATTGTACGGAGCCTATTCGACGGATATCCTTGAGATTCGCGCGGGCGTTCAGCGCTTCTCCTGGGGAAGGCTCGACGAATATCCGGTCAACGACCTTCTGAATCCGTGGGACTACACCCAGTTTCTCAGAAAATCCCTGGAAGACAGGAAGATCGGCGTGCCGTCGCTTTCGGCGCGCGTATCCAAGGGGGATTGGAACGTGGAGGCGGTGTGGGTGCCGATCCTTGTCCCGTATCGTCTCCCCCTGCCCACCGAACGCTGGGCGGGGAGCACGGAGATAACCGCACTTGCGGACCAGCCCGGGGTGGAGGTTCTCACCCGGGAACCGGATCTCCCCGCTCGCAACCTGAAGAACAGTTCCGTCGGCGTGCGTCTGCAGAATACCGGACCCGTTGAGTGGGGCATCACCCTGTTCCACGGGTACGACCCGCGCCCCGTGTTCAAGGCGACCACGCTGGTTGTCACTCCCGAGTCGGGGAAGCTGGTCGTTGACCCCGGGATCGTGCCGGACTTCCACAAGATGTCGTCCTTCGGACTTGACGCGGCTACCGTCAAGGGAGACTGGAGTTTCCGCGCGGAAGCGGCCTATGCAGTCGGCCGCTACTTCAACACCAACTGGGACCAGTGGGGATATCCGTCCGATATCCTTCCCGGTATCTACGATCTGAATCCCAACCAGCACAAGAGCGATACCATCGAGTACGGCATCGGCGTCGATTATCGCCTGTTCGAAGATTGCCTGCTCACTCTCCAGGCCCAGCAGACGATCATCCTGAACAGACCCGATACCCTGTACGACCGGAAATTCGAGACCCTGTTGTGGGCCAACCTGAAGAACGGCTTCATGAACCAGAAGGTGGAGACGAACCTGAATCTCGCCTACAACCCCGAGCATGGCGACACCATGGCAAAGGCCAATGCCTGGTATGTGTTCACGGATTCATGGAAGGCGGGCGTGACTGCGGTGGCATTCTGGGGACCCTCACAGTCACTGTTCGGTCGCTACTCCAAGAACGATCAGATTGAGGCGGAGGTTATCTTTTCCTGGTAAGTCAGAGGTCTGGGGGCTTTCCGGGGGAAAGGACGTTTTCGTTCCGGTCTACTGTTCGGAGCCCTCTTGCATTGTCCGGCGGATCTCGATTACGAACATTTCCAGCAATTCGCGTGCATCCTGGTGAGAAACGGCGCGGGAATTGTACTTGAGCCCCACGTGCAGTCGTCCTGCATAGGTGTAGGCAACGAATGAAGCCTCCATCAGGGGGCGCAGGGGCGGGGGGACAATGTCGATCGATTGAAGCAGGACATTCCCGGCGACGACTTTTCCGTCTGACAAGGGAAGAGGGATTCGATCAAGCACCTTTCCGACGTTTGAGAAGCACGTTGTCGCGTAGCATTTGCTGTTCCGTGTGAAGCGGGATAATCCGCCCGGCAGAAACCGGGCGGCTCCCACCGAAAAGAGAAAGGTATACTTCCGGTATAAACGCTTGATGGAGTTCATAAAGGCCCGGATGGACTGCAGGAGCGACGCTCTGTCTGTGAAGTCCTGTCTTCGCCAGTCGTGGAATAACAGGCTTATGCAATTCGCCATCGGCATTTTCTCTTCTTCAGGGCCGCGAAGATTTACCGGTATCGAGAAACGAAGCCAGCCTCCCTCGTGGCCCACTCCCTTTCTCTCGCGCCATGCGCCTACCGCCAGATAGAGATCCCTCAGCAGCAGTTCATTGAGTGTTGCCTTGAAGTACTTGGCCGTTGAAAGAAGCTGCCGTGTATCATTGTACTCGAATGTGAAAAAGAGTGGCGCTGCTGTGTCTGTGGCCGGGAGGAGCTTCTCCGTAAATCGATGATGCGTATTCGTCAATGGAACCGGAGTGCGCATGAAGAACCTGCATACCTCGCCTACTACGCCTATCTGCATGAGAATCGCCGTGACACATTTCCAGCCGTGTAATTCAGGGGTGCCCCGGTTGAGTAATCTTTGAGGTTCCAATCGTCGTAGCGTAGCCGAGCTTTTCAAAGATTTTTGTTGTGTTTCGTAGGCAATCAGCAAATCCTCGATGAACAGCAAAAAGCCTTTGCCGTCGGTACAGCAGTGGTGCAATTGCACCACGAGGTCGTTCCCATCGTCACGGGTCGTCACCCAGAGGCGAATTCCCGGTTCCTTGGTCAGGTCCAGGTAGGTAGTTTCCGGTATACCGTCCGCAGTTCCTGCCGCATGCCAGTGGATGGTTGGCTGCCAATCGGGATGTTCCTTCCATACCAGCCTGCCAAAACGTGCGCCGGAAACGGTCGCTCTCAGAAGAGGATGCCTTGAAAGCACGATGGAAAGGGCATTGGTGAGCGCTACCGGTTCGAAAAAACCGGAGAATCCGAGCCTGCAGGTAACGGTCATCGGGTACGCAGGGCTGTCATCACTGAAAAGATAGTGTTCGCAACATGTCAAGGGAAGCGGAAACATGTTTTTCCTTTATGACGTTCTTGTTCGGCGAAGCCATGGTGGTAGTGCATGGCTGTTACGGGAATGTTTCCTGGAGAAATTGATGAAAGGCCGCAGGTGCGTGATGCTGGGCGCATTCCCGTGCGATTACAGCGGCGGCTGATGCATATTCTTTGCCGGACATGATTTTTTGAGCAGCTTCCCGCACTGAGGTCGCGGTGAGGCGACCGGAGCGCAGCAGAATTCCCGCTCCTTTTTCAACTACTGCCGTCATGGTCAGGTACTGATCGATATTATAGGCGATTCCCAGCACCGGCACGCTTGCGGAGAGAGCCTGGTATGCCGTTGCGCTGCCTCCGTTGCACACAACCAGCGCGGAACGGCGGGCTGCTTCGGTGCCGGGAAGAAAGTCTGCCGTCAGGACGTTTTCAGGCATCTTCGAAAGGGTAAGCCGTCCGGCGGTTGCCACCAGAAGGGTGATCGGCATCTGCGCCAGCGCTTCGATGAGAAGGGGTAGATACTTTACCTGTCCCGTTGACCCCAGTGTCAAATAGACACAGGGCCTGTCCTTCGGCACCGTTTTCCACCAGGAAGGATAGGGAATGGCGGGAGACCAGAGCATGGGGCCGATAAAG
>JAAZOO010000450.1 GCA_012797715.1 Geobacteraceae bacterium
CCGCGCTTCCCATTTTTTCCCTCCCGTAATCTTCCGTATTGTGAAAAACAACCATAAAAAAAAAACTCCTACCCTGGCTTTCGCGGGGTAGGAGTTATCAGCTTCGGTCCTGAAGCGCTTATGGCGAACTCCATCGCCGTGCATATCAATGGTTACGACAAATCACATTTCAGCGGATCGCATCACTTCAGAAGGGCAGCTTCCCGTACCCGAGGAGAGAGTACGTGGGGAGGATGAGTCCCACCAATGACAGGATAATGAGCATCCAACCCAGGAGCTTCGCGGAGGCCTTACCATAAGTAACCATCCAGATAACGATCGTCAGGATAGCGAAGATGCCCATGGCAGCGCCGAAGAAGTTACTGATGCCGATGAAATGCGTACCATCCGGCTTGAGACCGGCGCCGGTGAAGAAGAAGTAGGAGCCGATTGCCAGGATAACCGTCATCATGATACAGAGCCAGCCCAAGGAACGGAGGTCTTCGACGCCCGCCAGAATGATATAGCAAATGGTGCAGTACACAACGCCGAACGGGATCAGCAGGGACGCGGTGAATGCATCGCTGCCGAACATGGGCGTTGCCTGCATGAGGCCGCCTAGAATCGTGGTAACGCCGACAACACCGGCAATAAACCCGCATGTCCGCCCTTCACCATGGCCCAGGTAGAACAAACCGATCGGGAACCACAACATAGCGATTGTCGCAAGCAGTACTAATGTCATCCTTTTTTCCTCCCTCAATAAAAATAGATTTCCCCAACCAAGACACGCTTTGAAATGAAGAATCAACAAAAACAGCAACCGTTACTTCCCAAACGCCCTCCTGCTACCCTCCTTTCCATAAAAAATTGACCGGAAAACCATCACCTCGGAACCGGCTCGATCCGTACCAAAAAGGGCAGAAGCTGAGTGCGGATCGTATGCGTGCATCCGAGGAAGGCAAAACGTTGTTTTGTAGTTAGCAAGTAAGATGCCAAGAAGGGTTAAAAAAAACTTCGGAGGGAGAAGGGGAAAAGATTCCAAACGATGTTCAATTTAGGGACGTTTTCCGTTAATTTGATAATATATTCTCGAATAAGCCGGAGATTTCTACCACCGGGGGAATGTCATTTTTCAGAACATATTTCTATTATCGAACAGTTTCCGGCACATTGAATCACATTCCCCATACAATTCCCGGTCATCTGCGTCAGTACAGTTCGTAGCGCAAAAGCCGGCACTCGATGGGCCCGTTAAAAAGGACGATCCTGCGTGAAGCCCTGAGCCCCACACAGGAGGCAAGAGCGGCATTTCCGGTAAGGATGTATGCTGTATACCCATTAAAACGCCGTTTCAGCATATCGCCAATCTTTCTGTAGAGCGGTTTCAGGGTTTCTTCCTCTCCGAGCCTGACCCCGTAGGGAGGATTGCAGAGTACGATTCCCGGGGGAGGAGGCGGGGAGACTTCTTCAATGTCACGGTTACCGAACGTTACGAATTGCGCAATCCCTGCCCGCTCCGCATTCCTGCGGGCGTTCCGGATGGCTCCGCTCGAAGCGTCGGATCCCACAACCACCTCGGGAAGCTCTGAAAGGGCTTTTTCCCGGGCTTCGCGAACGATGCTCCCCCACAGGGAGGCATCGTAGCCCGGCCACCTCTGAAAACCGAATCCAGAACGGACAAGCCCGGGAGGACGGCAGGACGCCTTAAGCGCGGCCTCGATGGGAATAGTTCCCGAGCCGCACATGGGATCGACAAGGTTGGACGCTCCATCCCAACCCGAAAGATGGATGATGGCGGCGGCAAGGGTTTCCCGCAGTGGCGCTTCTTTCGTTTCCAGCCGGTACCCGCGCTTGTCGAGTCCCGTCCCCGATGTGTCGAGGCTGACGGTGCAGCTGTTGCGCACCAGGTGGACATTCACCAGCAGATCGGGCTCAACGGTGTCCACATTGGGCCTGTGGCCATGGGAATCCCGCATCGAATCGACGATGGCGTCCTTGGTCTTGAGCGCAACGAATCCGGAGTGGGTCATGGCCGAATCGCGCAGATTGCAGGTTACAGCGAGGGTCATTTCGGGAGTCAGGTAGCGGGTCCAGGGGATGGAACGCACCCCTTCATACAGGATTTGGGGGGAATCGCAGGGGAACTCAGCCACCGGCATCAGGATTCTCTGGGCAGTCCGCAGCCACAGATTCGCCCTGTAGCAGACACCCA
This sequence comes from Geobacteraceae bacterium, assembly GCA_012797715.1. Lineage (GTDB taxonomy): Bacteria > Desulfobacterota > Desulfuromonadia > Geobacterales > Geobacteraceae > RPRC01. The sequence goes on from JAAZOO010000450.1 coordinate 2,195, forward strand.
AATCTCCGCTGAATCGAACCCCCCCTTTTTCTATAGAAAGATCAGCGATACCGAGAGAACGGATTTCATCGGCAAGGACCTCTTCAACCCCCTTTGCCGCTGTCGCGAAAAAACTCATCTCCATGGATAACACCCGCCTTTCATCACAGCGCCGCACGAAAAAAGGCCGCGCCTTCTGCAGCGACGCGGCCTTTTTCATGAATCAGGCGACCTCTATTCAACGAAACTCTTCAATTTCTTGCTTCGACTCGGATGGCGCAGCTTGCGCAAGGCCTTGGCCTCGATCTGTCGAATCCTCTCCCGGGTAACCTCGAAGTTCTGCCCCACTTCCTCCAGGGTGTGATCGCTCTTTTCGCCGATGCCGAACCTCATGCGCAGAACCTTCTCCTCCCGCGGGGTGAGGCTGGACAGGACCCGGGCGGTCTGCTCCGACAGATTGGCCTTGATAACGGCCTCCAGGGGCGAAACGACCCCCTTGTCCTCAATGAAATCGCCGAGATGGGAATCCTCTTCCTCTCCGATGGGTGTTTCCAGCGAAATTGGCTCCTTGGCTATCTTGAGCACCTTGCGCACCTTGTCGAGCGGGAGGCTCATCCGTTCGGCTATCTCTTCCGGCGACGGCTCACGCCCGATTTCCTGAACAAGCTGGCGGCTTGTCCGGATAAGTTTATTGATGGTTTCTATCATGTGAACGGGGATGCGGATGGTTCTCGCCTGGTCTGCAATGGCGCGGGTAATCGCCTGCCGTATCCACCACGTGGCATAGGTGGAGAACTTGTAGCCCCGTTGGTACTCGAACTTGTCCACGGCCTTCATGAGACCGATGTTCCCTTCCTGTATCAGATCAAGAAACTGGAGGCCTCGGTTGGTATATTTTTTTGCGATGGAGACCACAAGGCGCAGATTTGCCTCCACCAACTCCGACTTGGCTTCCTTCGCCTTCCTCTCCCCCTCTTCAATCGCCTTGATTTCCTTTGCAAGCTCAACGGCCTGAAAGCCTGATTCCTGCTCTATCTTTTCCAGCTCCGCCCGGACGGATTTCAGCATGTTTTCAACCCTGTCTGCATCCTCTTCCGACGCGGAGACCGCCTCCAGAACCCGTGAACGAGCTTCTTCGCCCCCTGAAGGCCCCTGGCAGAGTCCCATCAGCTCTTCGAATGGAATTCCCGTCTCCTTGCTCAACTGGCGGACATCCTCCATCACCCGATCCACTTTTCCCGAGAGTTCCTTCAGGCGTTGGGCTATCCTTTCGATATGACGGTCCTTAAGCCGCAGTGATTTCAGGAGCTCCGCGGTCCTCTCCCTCACCTCCTGCAACTCACCGGCAATTCTCTCGCGGTCTTTCTCGGCGAGGGCGGTATCCGCGAGGGATGCCGAAAGATCCTCCATGGTCGCGTCGCACGTGCGGATGACATTGATGATCTCCAGGAGGCGTGTCTTCTGTACGTCCTCCTCGTCTTCTTCGAGCTCCTCCTCTTCCACTTCCTTGCTGATATCGGCGGCGGAAATCTGGAATTTTTCCAGCATATCTCACAGTGCGATGACCTCTTTTACGGTAATGGGGGTGGTATAGATTACGCGCGCCACATCCCGATCGCCATCCTCGATGCGTTTCGCAATTTCCACCTCGCCTTCTCGGGTGAGGAGGGAGACCGATCCCATCTCGCGCAGGTACATCCGCACCGGATCGCTGGTACGCCCCAAGACACCGGGCTCAAACTCCACCTCTTCCTGTTCTCCCTCCAGCTCCTCTTCATCCTCGAGGTCCAGTTTCACCTTGGGTATCTTGACCTTCTGTGCGGAATCAACGACCTCTATATCCATCTCACCGAACATGCTCATGACATCATCAATCTGGTCCGAAGATACGATGTCGGGGGGAAGGAGATCGTTTACCTCATCATAGGTAAGGAATCCTTTCTCTTTCCCCAGGTCGATCAAATGCTTGACCTCTTCCATGCTCTTTTTTGCCATCCGGTTCACCTCTTCATCAAAACAATCGGTGTGATTGTATTCTGTGTTGCACTCCGGTTACGTCAATTGGGACTTTTTTGCCCGAAGGCCGTCTATCCTGTGCAATAATTTGAAGTACGCGTCACTGTCGGGTTCCGTCCGCGCCAGCTCCATCGTCAACTCTTTTATCTCCCGTAAGGCCACCCGCTCGAGCGCACGACGGCACTGTTCAAATGCCTTTCGCACGTCTACTCCTTCCAGGTGACCTTCCTCAACAAACAGCGAAGCAAGACGGCTCCGCTCTTCCCTGGACTCAACGGCATCCAGAATGTGCGACCAGTCGATACGATTGTCCGCTGTCACGCAGTCGATAATTCGATCCGCAACCGACAGAAGCTCTCCACGGAAGATTCGCTCGGGACCGAAATCCACAATCATCCTGACAACTTCCGGATACTTGCCCATGAGACACAAAAGCGTCTCTTCCGGTCCGGAACCGCTGGCGCGCCTTTCCCGTCGACCGGGCTGCGGGGTCTGTCCGGACGGACCCTTTCCCAGCTTCCTCCTCACGTCCCGTTCTTCCACCGCCAGAAAACGGGCGATCTCTCTCACATACAAATCTCGTTCAACACCGTCGGCGATCTTGCGGAGGCGGGGCGTCACTTCATCAATAACCGTGATCTTGCCGCCGACCCCTGCGATGTCGATCTGTCGACAGAGATCCCTGAAAAAGAACTCGAAAATCGGCTGTGCTGCGGCTACCGCAGCCGCAAAGGGCTCTGTCCCGTACTTCGCAAGGTAGGTGTCCGGATCCTCCCCTTCAGGCAGGCGCACGACACGAGCCGGAAAGCTCTCTTCCAGAAACAGATCCATGGAGCGCACCGTCGCCTTCTTCCCTGCACTGTCCCCGTCGAAAAGAAGATATGCCGTGTCCGCGAAGCGTCGAACGGTCTTCAGATGGCTCACCGTCAGGGCAGTTCCGCAGGTCGCGACCACGTTGTGAATCCCTGCCCGAAAGAGAGCGAGATGATCGAAATACCCCTCCACGATAAAGACCGACCCCTTTTCACGGATGGCGTGCTTTGCCGTACCGAGACCGAAGAGCACATCACTCTTCCGGTAGATGGGCGATTCGGGTGAGTTCAGATACTTGGGCAGCGAATCATCGAGAACCCGCCCCCCGAATCCGATGGGCCTCCCCTGGATATCGGTAATGGGAAACAGCAGCCGGTTTCTGAAGCCGTCATAGTATCCCCCCCTCTCCCTTTGCCGGAGAAGCCCGGCCTTTTCCGCCGCCTCCAATGGGATTTTTTTTCTTTCCAAATACCGTGCCAAGGAATCCCAGGCATCCGGAGCAAAGCCGAGACGGTACGCCCGGATCGCCTCCCTGTCTACCCCGCGCTTCTCCAGGTAGGCTCGGCATCGTTCTCCCGCCGGTTCGTCCGAAAGAATTCTTTCATAGAAGCGGGAGGCGGTCTCATGAATCTGATAGAGTGCGTCCCGTTCATCAGCGAGAAGCTTTTCGTGCGAGGTCAAGGGGCGCTCCCGTATCTCCACCCCCACTCTCCGCGCAAGGATCCGCAACGCCTCGGGAAAAGAAAGACCTTCGATACGCATGACAAAGCCGACTACATCACCGCCTGCGCCGCAACCGAAACAATAAAACATCCCCTTTCCCGGGTTCACGGTAAAGGAAGGCGTTTTTTCCGAATGAAAAGGGCACAGCCCCAGATAATTGGCACCGGCCTTTTTCAAACCGACATAGTCGGATACCACATCAAGTATAGCCGCTCTCTCGCGGACTTCCCGTACAATCTCATCAGGGATCATCGAATAGATAACCGATCTTGAAAACTGTGCGCCCCCCTCTCGGGAGCTTCAACGGTCGCCGACGGAACCCGACCCGTCTTCCGCGGATTCTCAATGCCCGAATCGTCCTTCCACCACGACAGAATCGTTTTCCCCCATGAGAAAAAAGGACGGGTGGCAGTGGAGGACGCGAGACAGGATGATACATGTCTCGGGGGCAGGCTGCTGCTCGCGACAGCAAGCAGTATGCAGATAACAAGCACGCCCTGTATGAGTCCGAACAGAACTCCGCCCATCCGATTCACTCCACCGAGAAGCACAATCCTGAAAAGAACCGTCAACAGATGTCCCAGAAAAAAAAAGAGCAGGCCGAGAGCGAGGAAGATGAGCCCGAAGGAAAGGGGTGTGGTTAGGGCAGAGGGAACGCTGCTATGGCGCCGAAGGACTTCAGCGAGTGAATGGCAGTAGACGGAGGCGGCCCAACCGCCAGCGACAATCCCGGCAAGGGAACAGACCTCCCTGACCAATCCTTTCATGAATCCTTTTACCGCGAAAACCAGTAAAACAACCCAGATCAGGATATCAACGAGATTCATTCCGCGCTCTCTGGTCTGCCCTGAAAGTAAAAGTAGGGGCTAATCGCCAGATCGCCCCCACAGTACCGCCACCTATTTGAACACGACACCGAGAGAAGAGTGTCCCGTGCAGTCCACATGACCAGACTTCTCTCCCGTTCACTTTTCACATGCGCCACCGGAACATCTTACTCCATGATCTTCCGCTGTTTTTTCAACGCCCTTTTGCGGGCGGCTATCGCTTTTTTCTTCTTCTTGATACTCGGCTTTTCGTAATGTTCCCGCTTCCGGACTTCAGAAAGAATTCCGGCCTTCTCGCACTGTTTCTTGAATCTTTTCAGTGCAAGTTCAAACGATTCATTCTCCTTGACCCTTACTCCCGGCATTCATATTCCCCTCCCTCCTATATTTGAATTATCGTGCTTATATGGTAAACGTGAGCCGTAGACAAGGGGGTTACAGCGTAAAGAATTGACATCTTAACACCCAAAATCATCTTGTCAAGGGAAATTTGCACCTCCGGCACCGTTGCCCGAAAAAATTCATCCCCGCCGCGATTCCTTTTCCGTTATCCCGGAAACCCCGAAGCGCCGACGCAATTCGTCGTAAATTTCTTCCGGCTCAATTTCGTAGTACCCCAGGAGAACGAGCACGTGGTAGAAGAGATCCGCCGTCTCATAGACAATCTCCTCCCGATTGCCGCCTTTGCCGGCAATTACCAGTTCCGTCGCCTCCTCTCCCGTTTTTTTCAGAATAGTGTCAATCCCCTTACGAAACAGTGAAACGGTATACGACGTTTCCTCGGGATTCTCCTTCCGGGACAGAATGACCCGGTACAGGGCATCAAGGATGGCGCCCTTTTCTCCCATTGACTGAAGTGCCTGAACGGATTGATTCATAGTCGTACCGCCACACCCCTTTGACTGAGATATGCCTTGGCCTCGGCAATGGTATATTCCCGATAGTGGAAAATGGAAGCGGCCAGACAGGCGCTTGCTCCGGCCTTGCAAAAACCGTCATAGAGATGCTCCAGAGTGCCAACTCCTCCTGATGCTATGACCGGAATTGCAACCGCGTCCACAACAGTGCGGGTCAGGGAGAGGTCATACCCATCCTTTGTCCCGTCGCAATCCATACTTGTCAGGAGTATTTCTCCGGAACCGTACTCCTCCATGCGCTGGGCCCACTCGACAACATCGATGCCGGTGGCGTTTCGGCCGCCGTGGGTATACACCTCCCACCGCTCCTCACCCGGAACCCTGCGCGCATCGATAGCTACCACGGTGCACTGGGAACCGAACCGCTCCGCCGCCTCCTTTACGAATTCCGGACGATGCACTGCAGCGGTGTTGATGGACACCTTGTCCGCTCCGGCATTGAGCAGGCGCCGGATATCCTCCACCGTCCGGACTCCGCCGCCGACGGTCAGCGGCATAAAGACCCTTTCCGCGGTCCGGCGCACCACATCGATAATGATGTCACGCTCGTCGGAAGAAGCGGTGATGTCCAGGAAGGTGAGTTCATCGGCACCCTGCCTATCGTACATTTCGGCAATCTCCACCGGGTCGCCTGCGTCGCGCAGCTCCAGGAACTGGACCCCCTTGACCACCCTTCCGCCTTTCACATCCAGACAGGGTATGATTCGTTTCGTCAGCATCCCGTTTCTCCGTCGGAAACTTTCCTACCCTTTGTCAGGGAAATGGCGTCGGCCAGCCTGATGGCGCCGGTGTAAATCGCCTTGCCGGTGATGACACCCACGACGCCGCTCTGTTCTATTGCCATCAGGGCCTCGATGTCTGCCATCTTCGACACCCCTCCTGACGCGATTATGGGAATGGCTACCCCCTCGGCCAGCGCCTTGGTGGCCTCGATATTGGGCCCGCTCAGCATGCCGTCACGGCTGATGTCGGTGTAGATGACCGCCGCGACACCGAACCCCTCGAACTTCCTGGCCAGCTCGAGGGCACTCACATCGGTGACCTCGGCCCACCCCTGCACGGCGACCATCCCCCCCTTGGCGTCGATGCCGACCACGATGCGGCCGGGAAACAGCCGGCAGGCCTCCCTGACCAGCTCCGGGTTTCGCTGGGCCGCGGTGCCGAGGATGACCCGACCTATTCCAAGGGAAAGATACGCCTCGATGGTCCGGATATCGCGAATCCCGCCGCCCAGCTGGGTCGGTATGGAGATTGCCCGCACGATTTCCTCGATGGAGGCGCGGTTCTTCGGCTCACCGGCAAAGGCGCCGTCGAGATCGACGATGTGGAGCAGCTCCGCTCCCTGGGACTGCCACGCCAGGGCCTGCTCGGCCGGGCTGTCGCAGAACACCGTGTCACGATCCATAAGGCCCTGCTCCAGGCGGACGCAGCGTCCGTCCTTCAGGTCAATGGCCGGAATGACAATCATTTCATCTCTCCAAAGTTCTTGAGAATTGAAAGCCCCATCTCCTGGGACTTTTCCGGATGGAATTGGGTGGCCACGATATTTTCCTTCCAGACGGAGGAACAAAATTCAATACCATAATCGGTGGTCGTGGCAACGACCGACGGGTCTTCCGGCTTTACGTAAAAGGAGTGGACAAAATAGAAAGATGAGCCGTCCGGGATTCCCTCAAAGGCCGGAGGACGGCGCTTCATTGAAACCTGGTTCCATCCCATGTGCGGCACCTTCAATTCCTCGCCATTCTCCTTCATGCCTTCGGGAAAACGGACCACTCTCCCGGGAATAACGTTCAGTCCGGCATGGAGACCGAACTCCTCGCTCTCGGTGAACAGGAGCTGGAGCCCCAGACAGATACCCAGAAAGGGACGCCCTTCCCGGATCACCCTGAGGATCGGCTCGATGAATCCACCCTCTTCCAGGTTCTTCATGCAGTCCCGGAATGCCCCCACCCCCGGGAGCACCACCCGGTCCGCTTCAAGCACCGCTTTCGGTTCGGAGGTGACAACCGCCTCGAAGCCCACCTTCTCGAACCCCTTCTGCACCGAGCGGAGGTTTCCCATCCCGTAATCGATTATCGCTATCATCAATGCCTCAAGAAATGGGGGGCGTGACAAAGCGCCCCCGTGAAGTGATTCACGTGACCTTCCCTACAGCTTCCCCTTGGTCGACAGCACGCCGGTAATCCTGTCGTCCCGGCGGGTCGCCTCGTCCAGCGCCCTGGCAAAGGCCTTGAAACAAGCCTCCACCATATGGTGAACGTTCTCGCCATAGGCCAGATTGATGTGGAGGTTCAGGCCGCCGGTATTTGCGAACGCCTGAAAAAACTCCCGCACCAGCTCCACGTCGAAATCCCCGATCTTGACCTTGGGAAGCGGAACGTTGAAGCAGAGATAGGGACGTCCCGAGAGGTCCACGGCGGCGGAGGCAAGGGTCTCGTCCATGGGCACGGTGGCCTGGCCGTAGCGCCGTATCCCCTCCTTCCCACCAAGGGCACGCTTCAGGGCCTCTCCCAGCACGATGCCGATGTCCTCCACCGTGTGGTGAAAGTCGATGTCGATATCGCCCTGGGCCTCCACCTGGAGGTCGAACAGGCCATGCCGGGCAAACAGATCAAGCATGTGGTCCAGAAACGGGACCGATGTGCATACCTTGGACTCGCCGGTCCCGTCAAGCACCAGGTTCAGATGGATCCGCGTCTCCTTTGTCACTCTTTCCACTGCGGCGGTTCTGGACATGAGAGCCTCCTTGGGATATCAACCGATTTCCTTCAATGCGGTCAGCGTGGCTTCCATCTCTTCACGGGTGCCGATGGTGATGCGCAGTCCCGAGGAAAGCAACGGATCGGTAAAGTGGCGGACCAGAATCTTTCGCTGGGCAAGACCTTCGTAGACGCGTCGGCCGTTTCCGTCCGGGGTCACGGCAAACACGAAGTTCCCCTGGGAAGGGATGACGTGCCAGCCCAACCCCCGAAGCTGCGTGGAAAACCACTCCCGGGTTTCCCGCACCTTGCGGATGCAGTCCCGGAAATACTCCTGGTCCAGGAGCGCGGCGCCGCAGGCGGCCTGGGCAAGCCTGTCCAGGTTATAGTGGTCGCGAATCTTGTCCAGGGCCGCAATTATCTCCGGACGGGCAATGGCCAACCCAAGCCTCATGCCGGCAAGGGAATAGCTCTTGGAAAGGGTACGGGTCACCACCACGTTTTCACATTTCCTGACCAGTTCCAGCGCGTTCTCATCGGCAAAGTCCACGTAGGCTTCATCGGCAACCAGAAGACCGGCGCAGCGATTCGCCAGTTCCTCGATGTAGTCGGTGGAAAAAGCGAAACCAAAGGGAGCATTGGGCGTAGTCAGAAAAAATATCTTCCCGTCGTATCTCTCCGGAAAATCCGCAACCCGATAGGCCCCGGTAAGCCCGAATGTGCGGACACGGGCGCCCTGTACCTGGGCCAGCGTCACGTAGTAGGAATAGGAAGGGTGGACATAGGCTATCTCCTCCCCCTCCCCGGCGCATGCCCGGATCAGGTTGTTGAGCACCTCGTCGGATCCGTTTGCCATGATGACCCAGGAAGGATCAAACCCATACAGATCGCCGGCGATGCGGCGGAGCTTTTCGCTGGAGGCGCTGGGATACTTGCGGAGCGTCGCTCCATCGGATCCCAGTTCCGCGAGGATGGCGGCAACCACGGCCGGTGACGGCGGATAGGGATTTTCATTGGAATTGAGCTTGATGAAAGATTCGCCGTCGGGAGGTTGAAACCCGGGCACATACCCTGCCATGGAAGCGATATCGGAACGCAGAAACCTCATGATTCCTTCCTGTTGGAAATCCGTATTTTCACCGACTCTGCATGGGCATCAAGTCCCTCAAGGCCGGCGAGTCGGACCACGTCGTCCCCCAGCCTTCCGAGAGCGGCTTGCGAGAAATAGAGCAATGACGACTTTTTCACGAAATCGTCCACCGACAGAGGAGAGAAGAAGCGGGCCGTGCCGCCCGTGGGAAGGGTGTGATTCGGCCCCGCCAGGTAGTCGCCGACGGACTCGGGGGTGAAATGCCCGAGAAAGATCGCGCCGGCATTCCTCACGGAAGGGAGTATCTCGAAGGGGTTGGCAACGGCGAGCTCCAGATGTTCGGGCGCCAGACGGTTCGAGAAAGATACGGCCTCCGCAAGGCTTCCCGCGACGATGATAACGCCGTAGTCTTCCAAGGATCTGCGCGCGATTCCCGCTCGAGGGAGAAGCGCCAGCTGCCGCTCAACTTCGGAGGCGACCGCCTCCCCGAAGGTTCGGTCCGTTGTGATGAGCATTGCGGACGCCAGCTCGTCATGCTCGGCCTGGGAAAGGAGGTCCGCCGCGATATGGGCCGGATTGCCGCTCCCGTCATTGATCACCAGGATCTCGCTGGGCCCGGCGATCATGTCGATCCCCACCTGTCCGAAAACCATTCTTTTCGCAGTCGCAACATAGATGTTTCCGGGACCGGTAATCTTGTCCACGCGGGGGATGGACTCGGTGCCGTAGGCCAGAGCCGCCACTGCCTGCGCCCCTCCGACGCGGAAGATACTGTCCACTCCGGAAAGGCGCGCCGCAACAAGGACATGGGGATTGATTTCCCCGTCGGGCGTGGGGACCACCATGACTATCTCGGACACGCCGGCTACCTTGGCCGGAACGGCATTCATAATCACGCTGCTGGGATAGCTCGCCTTGCCGCCCGGAACGTAGATGCCGACCCGTTCCAGCGGCGTCACCTTCTGGCCGAGCAGGACACCTTCTTCCGAGGCGGCCAGCCAGCTCTGCTGTTTCTGTTTCTCGTGAAAACGGGTAACCCGTTCGACCGCAAGGCGAAGGGTCGAGACCGCATCCTCCCCTGCTTCCCGAAATGCCCTGTCCAGTTCCGCAGCAGAGATACGGAGTCCCGGCGCATCAATCTCCAGCCGGTCGAATCGCCGCGTAAACTCAAGGAGCGCCGCGTCGCCGCGGGAACGAACCTCCCCGATGATTTCCAGGACCCTCGACTCCACCTCCCTGCCAGCCTCCTCTCCCCGCGAGAGAATTGCGGCAAAACGGGAATCAAAATCCGCATCATGGATATGGAGAAACTTCATAAA
>JAAZOO010000451.1 GCA_012797715.1 Geobacteraceae bacterium
CTCGCGAGAGAAAATCGCGGCGTCTTAGATCGGGATAGTAGCGGGGGAGAATCTCGGGGGCACCGTGCACCTTGTATACCGCGATGTCGGTGGAAAGGGACGCCACATGGACCGGAGTCTCCCCTTCGATGGCCAGCGCGAGAGCGGACAGGGCCTGCGGGGCGCGTTTCGAATCCGGGCAGCGGAATGCCGCCTGCCAGAAAAAGGGCTCGTCCCGGCGGGCCTGGGAGGCCAGCACATCGCTCTTCACCGGACCGGGCCGATCCGTGAGAACCTCAATCCCCTGGTCCGCGAAACGCCGCAGGGTCTTTTCCCGGAAACCGGGATCCTCGGCGAGCGCCTGCCGGGGCACAAGGAAGTGGCCGAGGGCGAATACGGGAGCATCGGCCAGTTCGCCCGGATGCCCCGCCTCTTCCAGTGCCTCGCGCCACAGGAGACGGGGGATATCGGTAAGCACGCCGCATCCGTCCCCCTCGCCGTTTATCTCCCCGGCCCGGTGCCCCATTTTCACCAGGGCCTCGATGGTGCGCTGCAGGTTGCCGTGGGTCGGCCGGCCGGTCTTGTTGCAGTAGCAGATGATGGCGCAGGCGTCCCGCTCTGCGGGAAGGAGTTCCTGGTTTTCTTTGGCGAGCCTGTTCATGGAGACCTCCGGATTCCCGGACAGGCCGGGATGGCGTGGGCGTGGGCGGAGCGTTCCGCCGTACGCTAATCATAACCTGTTTCCTGTTTCTGTAAACCATTTCGGGGGTGGACAGGCGGCAGGAAATGGCGGATACTGGACCCGCACTGTACGAACAGGGAGGAGACCATGAAGCGTTTTCTGATGAAATGGCTGATTACCACCGTTTCCCTGGTGGTCGTGCTCCATGTGGTTTCGGGCATTCACACCGACCGCCGGGAAACCACGGTTGTGGCAGCGCTGGTGCTGGGACTGCTGAATGCCTTTCTCCGGCCGTTGCTCATGCTCCTGGCCCTGCCCGTGAATCTCATGACCCTGGGGCTCTTCACCCTGGTCATCAACGGCTTCATCTTCTACCTGGACTCCCGCCTCGTGAGGGGTTTTTTCGTGGCCGGATTCTGGAGCGCCTTTCTCGGCGCTCTGGTTTTCAGCATCATCAGCTGCATCCTCAGCTTTGTGCTGAAGCCCGACGGGAAATGACCTGGATTCGGCAGTTGCGGGCATTCTCCCTTTCCCCAAGAGCAGAAACGGAATGGGAAAGAGTCCCTCTCAAGGGATTCCTCCACCTGCCGGCTTCGGAGGAACGGCCACAGGGTGCCCGGAATGGTGGGAAAGGGACGGCACCGGCATGATGCGGTGTTCCCCGCTCCGAAATGGAGCGTACTCGTTGGAGGATATTTTTCCGTTCCGTAGTGAACCGTTGACGAAAAAAGCCGTTTGTGGTCTACTCGTCCCATGGATTCCGCAGCGTACGTCTGCCTCGGGTCGAACCTTGGTGATCGTGAACTGAACCTACTCCGGGCCGTTGCCGAAATCGGCAGGATACCCGGCTCCCGCATCACCGCCCTGTCCGGCTTCTACGATACGGAACCGGTGGGGCCGGTCCCCCAGGACAACTTTCTGAATGCCGTTCTCCGCCTTGAAACCTGCCTTGAGCCGCACCACCTCCTCGCTGAACTGCAACGGATCGAGACGGACGTGTTTCGCCGCGTGCGGACGATTGCCCAGGGGCCCCGCACCATGGATCTGGATATCCTCTTCTATGACGACATGATTCTGGAGGACGCGGATCTGACCATTCCCCATCCCCGGCTCCATGAACGTCGCTTCGTCCTCGTTCCCCTGGCCGAGATAGCTCCTGATCACATCCATCCCACCCTCCATGTCACCGTCGCGGAGCTTCTGGGGAACCTGCCTCCGGGAGGGGGGGTCACGAAAGTATAGGGAAAGGGAGGACGCGTGGTACGGATTCTGCTCTATGTTCTCATCGGCTACGGCCTGTATCTGCTGGCGCGGATTTTCCTGCGCACGGGCCCGCCTCCCCGCCCGCGACGGGGCGGCGAGGTGGAAACCTTCCGGGATCCCGTGTGCGGGGTCTTCGTGACCCGGGGAGACGCCGTATCGGCCAAGATTGAAGGAAAGTGGGTATATTTCTGCTCTACCGAGTGCCGGGATGCGTACCGGCGAAACCTTGAAAATACAGCAATATCGGAAACAGGAGGAAGAAGATGAAGTTTTTTATCGACACGGCCGATGTGAAGGAAATCCGCGAGGCAAACGCCCTCGGGGTACTGGACGGCGTCACCACCAACCCGTCCCTGATTGCCAAGTCGGGCCGGAATTTTCGTGAAGTTATTGAAGAGATAACCCAAATCGTGGACGGACCCATCTCCGCCGAGGTGGTTGCCCTCGACTCTGCGGGGATGATTCGCGAGGCGGAGGAGCTGGCGGCCATTCACCCCAATATCGTTGTGAAGATACCCATGACCCCGGAAGGGCTCAAGGCGGTCAAAGCCCTGTCAGGGAAGGGTATCCGGACCAACGTGACCCTGATTTTCAGCCCGCTCCAGGCACTGCTGGCCGCCAAGGCCGGGGCTTCCTACGTTTCCCCCTTCGTGGGGAGGCTGGACGACATCTCCCAGGACGGCATGGGGATCATCGAGGACATCCGCACCATCTTCGACAACTACGGGTACCAGGCGGAGATCATCGTCGCCAGTATCCGCAACCCCATCCACGTTCTCAATTCGGCCCTGCTGGGCGCCGACATCGCCACCATCCCCTACGCGGTCATCGCCCAGCTCTCCAAGCACCCCCTCACGGACATCGGCATCGACAAGTTCCTGAAGGACTGGGAAAAGGTCCCCAAGTAGGGGCGGCGTGCCGCCGCCCGGCTTTCTTTCAGCGGGCTTCCGGCACGGAAAAAAGGGGCGGTATCACAACCGCCCCCTGGTTCGCAGCCTTTTTGTTTCCCTGTCATGACGAAGGGAACTCCTCCGCATACCTCCGCAGCAGCTTTTCCACGTCCCGCTTCATGGGCGCCTTCCACGGCCCCACGGCAACCAGATTGAGGTTGGCGGGGGCAAAGAGCGTGCGGGCCGTGGCCAGGATTCCTTCCGGGGTAACGGCCGCGCTCTCCTCCTGGTCCTGCTCGATGGTGGTCAGCAGACCCATGAGCTCTCCCCACCCGTAGCGGACCCCTATTTCGTACGTGGAGTCCCGGCTGTATTCCAGGTCGAAGAAGTATCCCCGCTTCACCCGTTCCAGCTCCCCTGCGTCCATGGGCTCCACGGCCAGGCGACGGGTCTCCCGCAGCACCTCCCCCACGGCGAGCAGCAGGTTTTCCGGGGCGGTGGCCATGTCCACGGCGAAGCAGCCGGTCTCTTCGTAGGCGGACAGTCCGGCGCTCACCGAATAGGCGATGCCGAGCCGTTCCCGCAGGGACATGAGAAGCCGGGAGCTTCCGCCGCCGCAGAGGATCCTCCGGATCAGGCGGGTGGCGGTGATCCTGCCGTCGTGGCGGCCGAATCCGCGGAAGGCGAACTGGAGGGCGATCTGGCTGTCCAGGTCTTTCACGAACAGGGTGCGGAAGGATGTCTGCCCGTCTGGGGCAGGGGGGGCAGGAAGAGGGGGAGGTCCCTGCCAGGCTCCGAAGGAACGCTCACAGGCGGAGAAGACGGCGTCCGGTTCGATGTCGCCCACCACGGTGACCACCGCGTTTGCCGGGACGTAGAATCTCTCCAGGTGCCCCCGCAGGTCTTCGTCGGTTAAGGCCGCGATGCTTTCCAGCGTGCCGACGGTGGGCATCCCCAGTGGGTGCCCCGGCCAGAGCAGCCTGCTGGCCAGGTTGTCGGGGTTGATGTCGTCCCCATGTTCGTTGGTGTCTTCCAGCGCCTCTTCGGTGATGATACGTTTTTCGATATCAATCCCGGAAAGGGTCGGGCGCAGCAGCATGGAAGCGAAGATACCGATCCCGTCCACGGCGTGGCGCGGGTGAATGCGGGTGTAGAAGCAGGTGGAGTCGGCGTCGGTGGCGGCATTCACACTCCCGCCGAGGGACTCGAAGGCCGTTTCCAGTTCCAGGGTGGTGGGATAATCCATGGTGCCGCGGAACAGCATGTGTTCGAGAAAATGGGAAAGACCCTCCTTGCCGGGCGGATCGTGACGGCCTCCGACCTTCAGGTAGATGGCGATCTCGGCGCTGTGAAGATGGGGCAGCCGGACGGCCTTCAGGCGCAGGCCGTTCGCCAGGGTCTTGGTGTGACAGCTGATCATGAAACCTCCCTATGGTCGAGAATGGGGCCCGGCGGAAAGGGGCGATGAGGGGGTGGCCGGGGCCCCGGAGTCCGCTCAACCTAGCGGAAAGGCGTAAGATTGTCAAAGGGTTTCCCCGGGAGTGGCGGAGAGCCTCTCTTTGCCGTTGTCAGAATCGCCCGGAGCGGCTACTATGGAAACACGGTTTATCGCGGGACGGGAGCAGTCATGATAACCATTACCCACATTGAAAGGGCCCTTGCGGCCCATACGCCGGGCCTGGTCCCCAGCCGGGGCCTCATGCGGGCGGCGGTGGCCCTCGTCATCTGCGACGCTCCGGCCGGTCCCCGCCTGTTGTTCATGAAGCGCACCGAGAATGAACACGACCCCTGGTCGGGAAACATCTGCTTTCCCGGCGGCAAGGTGGAAAACGGCGACGGGGAGCCGCGTCTTGCCGCAGAGCGGGAAACCCTCGAGGAGGTGGGCCTCGACCTGCGGAACGCCCGCTTTCTCGGCCGCCTCTCGGATATCGCGGCGGCCCGTATCCCGGTGCATGTCTCCTGTTTCGTGTACGAGACTGCGGAAACGGGCCCGTTCCGGCTCATGGACGAGGAGGTCCAGGAGGCCTTCTGGGTGTCGCTCGCGGATCTGTCGGATCCGGCACGGCACGGCGAAAAGGTGGTCCGCTTCGACGGCCAGGTCATGGTCCGTCCGGGCATCTCCCTCCCTCAGCCGGGAGAAC
>JAAZOO010000452.1 GCA_012797715.1 Geobacteraceae bacterium
CAAGGATGTCCTTCTCACGCTGGTGGGAACGGTAGAGGAAATCCAGCGGAGGGAGTATTTCCGCCTGGATGTGATGATACCCTTTGTTCTGGACGTTCCCGACACACAGCATGCGGGCGCCGTCAAGGAGATCTGGAACGCATCGCTTGCCCGCAACCGGAACGCGCCTCCCCCGAAAATGTTCCCCTCCGGGAGGGGCTACCGGGCCGTAACGAGCGACGGGAGGGAACTCCGGTCCGAAACCGTCAACCTGAGCGGCGGCGGCATGCGGGTCCGCATGAATTCGGAAATCCGCGTGGGCCACCTGGCGAATGTGGACCTCTACATCCCCCTCCCCTCGCCAAGAGTCATCAGCGTCGTCGCCGAGGTGCTGCGCTGCAACGAAGTCACGCTGCGCATCGAAAAGGAACCGGTCTTCATCCTTGCCATGAAGTTCATCCATATCGATGAAAAGGATCGCGAAGCGGTGATTGCATACATTTTCGCCGAGCAGAGAAAGCAGCTCCAGTCGGAGACGGAGCGGGACATGTAGCGGCTACACCCCAACGGCGCATCACATGGCTCCGTGGGCTCCCCCTTCCCTCCTTGCGGATGCCGTGCCCTGATCACCGGTCGCAGCGCCTCCGGGGGAAGGCGGAAGGACAGCCTGGCGGAAATCCTGAGGCTCGCTCTTTTCACCCTCCTCATTCAGCACCACGATATCCACCCGCCGGTTTTTCGCCCTCCCCTCCGCCGTTCCGTTGTCCGCGACCGCCCGGTATTCCCCGTACCCCGCCGCTGAAAGGCTTTCTGGCTCGAATTTGTAGTATGACACCAGGTGGCGCACGATGTTGGTTGCCCTGGCGGTCGACAGTTCCCAATTGGAAGGAAACATCCGCGTGTTGATGGGCACGTTATCCGTATGCCCTTCCACCCGAATCTGGTTGGAATAGTCGGCCAGCGACTCGGCTATCTTTGCCAGCAACGAGTAGGAGCTTACCTTGATCTCGGCGCTTCCCGAGTCGAAGAACCCCGCCTCCTTCAGGCTCACCACCAGGCCGCGACGGGTAATATCCAGGCTCACCTTGTCCTGCATTCCGTTCTTCAGCAGATAGGCCTCAAGGGCCGCCCGCGCATTCCGGAAATCCTTTTCGTCCCCCTTGTGTCTCGGTCTGGCGTTGCTCTTGCTGTCCTTGGTGAACGGCATCTGCGGATTCATCGGTCCGCGGCTGGCCGGGGGGGAAATGGCAGGGATCTGGCTCAATTCGGTGGAGTCCAGAACATTGACTTTGCTCATGGGACTGGACTTCGCGTATCCGAAGGACTCGCGGAGCGAGGCGATGACCTCCTCCACCTTGCGCTTGTCGGTCTGGGACATGGCGAACAGGGTCACGAACACGGCAAAGAGGAGCGTTACGAAATCTGCGTACGAGACCATCCACCGTTCATGGTTGGCATGAGGCTCGGGTTTTTTCTTTCTTCGCGCCATTTACTTCGCCTTCTTCTCATCCCCGCTCTGGACCAGGAATGAGCGCAGTTTCTGCTCGATGTAGTGGGGATTCTCCCCGTTCTGGATTGCGGTAAGCCCTTCGATAATCATCCGTTTGTGGAGCAGTTCCTGCTTGATGCGGTGCTTGAGCTTGGTGGCGAAGGGGAGACAGATGATATTGGCGGTCATGAGACCGTAGATGGTGGCCACGAAGGCCACTGCGATCCCGGCGCCCAGTTTGGAGGTGTCCGCCAGGTTGTTCATGACGTGGATGAGACCGAGAACCGCGCCGATGATGCCGATGGTGGGGGCATATCCGCCCATTGCTTCGTAGAACTCTGCGCTTCCCTTTGCATGTTCCTCAAAGGTGTCCAGTTCCGTTTCCATGGTTTCCTGCAGTTTCTGGGGGTCGATGCCGTCCACCACCAGGGATATCCCCTTGCGTGTGAAGCGGTCCTTGGCGTTCTGCGCTTCCTGCTCCAGGGATATGAGCCCGTTCTTCCGGGCCTTGGCGGCGTAGCCGATGATCTCCTTGATGATCCCCTCGCTGTTCTGGGCCTCCGCGAACAGCACCCGTTTTGCATCCTTTACGGCCTGGAGGATCGTGGAAAGGGGGAAACTGACACACGCCGCGCCGAAGGTGCCTCCCAGAACGATGAGGGCTGCGGTGGGCTGAAGGATGGCGCTCACATGCCCCCCTTCCAGTATCTGGCCGCCCACTACCGCGCCGAAACCGAGCACAAGTCCGATGATGGTCGCTATATCCATATGAATACGATCCCCTGCCTATGGTCCCCCGAAGCGGGGAAGATGGAAACGGCGCGGCACTCACGGGGAGCGGACAGCGCCGAAGGGTTGCCCCTGTGCGCCCTACGCGTCACTCTCCCTGTCCGGCGCGGCAAGGACCGGACGGAAAGAGCCGGCAAGACCCTTGCGAAGGTACCTTCCGCCGTCGCCCCGCTGGGCGCGGGTTACCACCCGGGACCTGAAGCGGACAATCTCCTCGATGATGACGGACGCCTTCTCCCGCACCAGGTAACGCTTGCCGTTGATGAGGGTTATGTGTGTATCCGGAGTCTCCTCGATTATCTCTATCAGATCCTCATTCAGGTACATCTCGCTGCGGTCAAGCCTTGTCACACGTATCATAGGTCACCGTTGCCCCCTTCTCTTTCTTTCGGACAGCCCACGATTTTCTTGAGCACTATCTGTGCCAATCCACCTGAAACGTGATTCCCCAAGGGCTTCCGGACAAAAAAAGGCCACACGGCGCGCATCACCGTCTGGCCTTCAGGGGAAACGTAGCAACCTGAAAACGGCAGGTGGAGTCGTCCGGAGAAAACGGCTCCGGCCTGATTCGTTGCCGCTCCAGGGGAATGGAAAGCCGGCAGCCCATGCTCTTGGCCCCCCGGCTGAGTTCATCGGCCGGAGCGCAATGCTCGTAGTGCGGCAGGAGCAGGCCGGAGGCAAGGAAGGATGACTCCCCGTGCCGGATTCAGGATCAATGGTACTGCCGGTACAGCGTGCGCACGGCCTGTGCCGCGCTCACAGGTAGTCGAGCAACGACAGCTGGCTGATCTTCGCCGTTGCCGACAGGGCGGCCTCGAATGCCGTCTGCTGCTGATTCAGTTCCACCGCCGCCTGTATCATGTCGATTCCCTGTGTATCTTCCATGATGCCGGTGAGGGTGGCCTGATCGCGCGTTATCATCGTCTTCGCGCTGTCCATGCGGTTCAGCCTGCCGGAAACATCGCTGATGGCGTTGGCGATCTGCTTCATCCCCTCATCCAGCTTTGACGCCTCCGCCTGAATGGTCGGTGAATCATTATTTTTCACCGCCGTTATCAGGTTGTCGAATGTCTGGAGAATATCCACGGAGCCGTAACTGCCCGTACCCTTCAGCAGCAAGTCGCCGGTGATGTTCATCGCCGCCAGGGAACCGCGGTCAATCTCCACGGAAATGTCGTCACCGGAACCGTGGTAGGTGTTGTCGCTCTTGGAGAACGGCGCGGTGTCCGTCTTGAATCCCGCGAACAGGTACTGATCGCCCAGTTGGGTGTTCCCCATGTCAATCAACTGTTTTTTCAGTTCCGAAAGCTGCACGGCCGCATTTTCCCTGACCGTGGCGTCGCTGCTGCCGCTGCCGACGGTTCCGGCGGTTTTCCGCGCCTCGGCGAGTATTTTGACCATCCCTTCCAGGGCGGTTTCGGACATGTTCAGCCAGAGGGTTCCCTTGGTGATGTTGCTCAGGTACTGCTCTCCCTCCTCCAGCTTGCTTTCCATATCCAGCAGCTGCCGGGTGGTAATGGGATCGTCGCTGGGCCGGTTCACCACGGCGCCGGATGCGATCTGCTCCTGCAGACGCCCCAGCACCGTTCTCCCCTTCTGAAGATTATACAGCGCATTATCCGCCGTCATACCCGGAGTAACTCTCATATCCCCTCTCCTCAGCGAATCATGCCCATGACCGTATCCAGCATATCCGATGCCGCGGTTATCATCCGCGCCGAAGCCTCGAAGGCACGCTGGTATTTGATCAGGTTCGTCAACTCCTCGTCCAGCGACACCCCTGAATTGGATTCCCGAAGTGTCTTGAGCTGCTTGAGGAAACTCTGGTTCTGCACCGTCGTATTTTCCGCGTTCTGGGTATCGACGCCCACCTTGCTGACAAGGGCGTTGTAGTAACTGGAAACGGTTGTTTTCGTCGGCGTCCCGTCCACGGTGAAGGTCAGGGACGCGTTCTTCAGTTGCGCAAGCGCCAGAGCATTCTTGTTGTCTCCCGGCCCGCTGAGGAACGAAGTGGGATCCTGGGCCGCGGCGGCAATCTTGTCCGGTGTCAGTGCGCTGTTGAGGCGGATGGAGGCGCTGGTGACACCTGCAGGATCAAAGAAAGCATTCTGGGTGCCGTCCAGTCCGTAGCCGCTCATATGCTGGGAATTCACCGCGCTGACCAGCTGGTTCGCCATTTCGTCAAGCCGCGCCAGGTACCCGGGCACGATTTGGTCCCGCACCTGGAGCGTGCCGCCGATCTCCCCCAGACTGTTATCCGTCCCGCCGATGGTATCCGTCACATCGGTTGACGCGCCGCCGCCGATGGGGGTGAACAGAATCCTGTTCAGGCCCGTCGACGGATCATCCCCCGTTGAAAGGGCAGCATACCTGTTTCCCTGGACCAGGGTCTCGCCCCCCGGAAGCGTGAGTGTCATGGTTCCGTCACTCTGTTCCGAATACCCGACACCGACCTTCACGGCAAGCTGCTGAACCTGGTAGTCACGCTGATCCCTCAATTCGTTTGCGTTGCCCCCCAGCCGCTCGGTCTGGAGGATCTGCTCGTTGAGAGAGGCAATGCTCTTTGCGTAGTCGGTTATGCTGCGGGTGATTCCGTCAAGGGAACTGTCCGCGTTCTGCAGGGAGTCGCCCAGATTGGCGCTCATTCTGTGAAAGGTGTCCACGAGGGTCTGGGATCGGGCGAGCACCGTCTGCCGTTCCGCAGTTCCCGAGGCGTTCGTGGACAGATCCTCCCAGGAATCGAAAAAGTCCTGCACCGACTGGCCGAGTCCTTCGGTGGAAAGCTCATTGAAAAAGGGCTCAATCTGATTCAGCGCCGCCTCTTTCACCGAGCTCTCGCCAGAAGAGCTGTTTCCCTTCACCAGTTGCAGCTGCAGCAGCTCGTCATGGTTGCGCTGCACTGCGGCAAGCTGCACGCCGGTGCCGAGGGGAAAGCCGTTGGCGTTGTTGGTGGGGCCGGTCTTGAACACGACGGTCTGGCGGGAGTAACCGTCGGTGTTTACATTGGCGATATTCTCGCTCGTCACCTCAATGGCGACACGCGCCATGGTGATGCCGCTGGTGGCGATATTGAGGAGGCTGTTGATACCCATTAAATCTCTCCACTGAGCAGCCTGCCTCCCGAAACGCGGGAGACCATACGCCCGGATCCGCAGTACGTGTCGGCGCAGCCCAGACTTTTGTTATAAAACTCCAGGGATCGGTTCACCATGCGCAGGGAACCGTAAAGGAGGTCGCGGTTGCGCCTGTTGCTCCTATTCAGGGTGTCGATCAACTCCACAATCCGCGCGCGGGCCGCGGAGAGGGTCGCACCCCTCCGGGGCTCCACGGCCGCCGCCAGGTGGGAAAGGGTTGCGTCGCAGGGCAGTCCTGCTTCCTGCACGGCGTCTGCCAGCGCCTTCTTGCAGTCGGTTTTCGCCCCTTCGAGACGCGCTATGATATCCGCCTTGTTCGCCCGCTCTTCCTCCAGGCCTGCTGCGTTCAAACGGACAATCATCTCCCTTTCCCGGTCCAGAAGCATCACGAGTTCCTCCAGGAGTTCCCGCTTCACCGCAAGGCACGCGCCAAGGGTATCAATTCCATCTCCCATTTATTCTTCTCCATCTGTGACGTCGATACCCATGGAGCGCAGCATCTTCTCCGCAACCTCGATGCCGCTCACCCTGTACGTCCCGTCCGCTATCCTGCTTTTAATCGATTCGATTTTCCCGCTGTTTGTGGAGGGCAGGGAGGCCACCGTTGCCGTCAATTTCTCCACATCCCGCAGACTGACGGAGAGCTCCACGCGATCGCCTGCCTGGCCGCGGGTTCGCTCAGAGCCTGAAGGCATCTTTTCCCTGGTCTCGATAGCCTGGTTCCGCGAACCACGCAGCGGGCTGTTGCTTAGGTCATGGGATACTTTCATGTCGGTGCCTGCACTCCCTGAAACCGTTTCGTGCGCTTCAGGGCTCCGTTCGATAGTGTTTGTCGGTAGTGTTTTCATAGGTACGTTCCAGTTGCTGTTCGATGAGGCGCCCAATTCCGAGGCTGCCCTGGGTCGCAATTGCCGTAGCATATTCCTGATCCAGGAGGGAACGGTATACCTCCTCCCCATGCCCGCCGCCGGTCAGCGCGTCCTCGCCCACGGTAGCCCGCATGGATTTCAGCATCATTCCCACAAAGAGCGCCTCAAACTCCCGGGAAACCTTTTTCCTCATCGCCGAGCTGTGGCCCGGAGAACCGGCCTTGTCAAGAACGCCTTTCTCCCGGTACAGGGCAGGGTCGACACTGTCCGGCATTCCCAAAGGTTTCGAGTCATTTGTCATCACACTATCCTCATCGAACTCCGGTACGAAAACTTTAGCTCTTTTTTCGATTTTTTTTCAACTTCTGAACAGGTGCTCAATCCGCGAACAGCACCCACCTGATTTCTATCTCCGAAATCGGACCCTTACAGTATGGACAGTTCACCCTGGAGAGCCCCCGCGGCCTTGATTGCCTGCATAATTCCCATGAGATCCCGGGGCGTTACGCCGATGGCGTTCAGGGCCCTCACCACATCGCCGATATTTGCGCCCTCTTTCAGCACGGAAAGGCCGCCCCCCTTCTGTTCGGAAACCTTGAGATCGGTCCTGGGAACGACCACGGTCTCGCCGCCCTTGCTGAAGGGGGCCGGCTGAGACACCAAAGGAGTCTCCTTGATGGTAAGGGTCAGGTTGCCGTGCGCCACAGCCACCGTCGAAATGCGCACCGCGTTGCCCATCACAATGGTTCCGGTTCGTTCGTTGAGGACAACCTTCGCCGCCGTATCAGGGTGCACTTCCAGCCCTTCCATTGCCGCGGCGAACTCCACGGTGTTCCCCTGGTAGCGCTCCGGAATCGTCAGGAGCACGGATCCGGGATCACTGCACACCGCGATAGCGGCGTTGAATTTGGAATTGATCGCTGCAGCCAGGCGCGATGCCGTCGTAAAATCGGGTTGATGGAGATTCAGGCGAAGCCGGCTCCGGTCCGACAGCATATTCGGCACCTCCCTCTCCACCAGGGCCCCTTCCGGCACCCGCCCCGCGGTGGGATGGTTCTTCTGGGCCGATGCGGCCTGACCGCCGTAGGAAAAAGCGCTCGTGGAAACCGCCCCTTGCGCGACGGCATACACCTGGCCGTCGGCACCCTTCAGGGGCGTCATGATGAGGGTTCCGCCGGCAAGGCTTTTCGCGTCACCCATGGAAGAAACGAGGACATCGATCTTTGTTCCCTGCTTGGCGAAGGGCGGAAGTGTGGCAGTGACCATTACCGCTGCCAGGTTCTTGACCGTGATATCGGAGCGCCGGATGGTGACCCCGGATCGCTCCAGCAGGTTTGAGAGCGTCTGGACCGGAAATTTAGTCTGGTCGCTGTCGCCGCTTCCGTTCAGACCCACAACCAGGCCGTATCCCACGAGCTGGTTGTCCCGGACACCGTCGATGCTGGCGATATCCTTGATGCGCGTGGCGTCGGCAGCGTACGGCACCGCCAGCAGGAGCGCGAGAGCACAGAGTATTCTTTTCATACGAAACCTCAAAGGCCGTTGTCGGTGGTCCGTG